>JAKVCT010000360.1 GCA_022448995.1 Saprospiraceae bacterium | reverse complement strand
TCCATCCCTCGCTCCTTGAGCGAAGGTACTCGGATAGGAACCGTATTTAGTCTATAATATAAGTCTTCTCTAAACTTACCTTGACGCACATTTTCCAATAAATCTACATTAGTAGCAGCTACTACACGTACATCTGTACGCTCCACAGCTGAGCCTCCAACCTTTATAAATTCACCTTGTTCAAGAACACGCAATAAAAACACTTGGGTTTTCAAAGGCATTTCCCCAATTTCATCCAAAAAGATAGTCCCCCCATTGACCGTTTCAAAATAGCCCTTACGTTCTCCTGCAGATCCTGTAAATGCACCCTTGACATGACCAAATAGCTCAGAATTAATAGTTCCTTCGGGAATAGCACCACAGTTAATGGCAATAAACTTATTGTGTTTACGCGGAGAAAGTGAATGGATAATTTTTGAAAAGGATTCTTTTCCCACTCCACTTTGTCCCGTAATCAGTACAGTCAAGTTCGTAGAGGCAACCTGTACTGCAGTTTTGAGTGCATGGTTGAGCGTAGGAGAGTTCCCAATGATTCCAAAGCGTTGTTTTATAGATTGTAAATTCATAAAGTGAATTGGAATATTTTTTTATTAAAATAGAGGCTTTTTGGTTAGTAAAAAAGCAGTAGGTTTTATCAAGTAGTTAACGAGTTTAAGCTACAAGAAATCCCAAAGTGCTCTGTGCAGTAAACTCTTTTGAACTTATTCTAAGACTAATTTTGTCCACCTATTTACTACATTTTTCATTTATATTTTTCTATACCTCAGGAGCATCTACTAAATGCCCTTTTAGTGTTGCTGCAGTACAATCCGTTACTTTAACATAGGCATATTCTCCAATTTTCGCATCTTTTCTAGGAAAGACAATCATCTTATTCTGAGAATTGCGACCTGCTAAATCTGTATCAGAACGTTTAGATACTTTTTCAATTAAGACCTTGAACGTTTTTCCTATGCTTGCTTGATTTTTTCTGAATGATATCTGATTTTGCAAACGAATAATTTCTTGCAAACGACGTTTCTTTACATCCAAAGGAATATCATCTTCATATTTACGTGCGGCTAATGTACCTGGACGTTCGGAATAAAAGAACATATAAGACATACTATATTGAGAGAACTCAATCATTGATAAAGTATCTTGATGTTCTTCTTCTGTCTCTCCACAGAAACCAGCAATAATATCTGAAGACACTGCACAATCTGGAATAATTCTCCAAATAGCACGCATCTTATCCATATACCATTCTCGATCGTAGGTTCTATTCATCTTCTTCAAGATCCTAGAATTACCAGATTGAACAGGCAAATGAATATATTTGCAGATATTCTCATATTTAGCCATATTTTCTAGTACCTTATCTGTAATATCCTTAGGGTGAGAAGTAGAAAAACGCACCCGCAAATCTGGATGAATTTGGGCAACCATTTCGATCAAATCTGCAAAATCAACAGGTTCATTCGTATCGGGATTTTTCCATTTATAAGAATCTACATTTTGTCCTAACAAGGTTACCTCTCTAAATCCCCTGCTAAACAAATCATTACACTCTGCTAAAATACTAAATGGATCACGACTACGTTCACGTCCTCTTGTAAATGGAACCACACAGAAGGAACACATATTATCACAACCACGCATGATCGTCACAAAAGCACTAACACCATTGCTTCCCAAACGTATTGGACTGATATCAGAATAGGTTTCTTCTCTTGATAAGAAAACATTAATTCCCTTATCTCCATCGTCAGCTGTTGCAATCAAGTTAGGCAGATCGCGGTAAGCATCAGGTCCTACCACCAAATCAACTAACTTTTCTTGATGCAATAACTTATCCTTTAGACGTTCTGCCATACATCCCAAAACACCAATCAAGGTACCTGGTTTTTTATTTTTGATCTTATCAAAAACACGCAAACGCTTGCGAACAGTATCTTCTGCTTTTTCGCGAATAGAACAAGTGTTAATTAAAATAAGATCAGACTCTTCCATATCACGAGTAGAAGCATAGCCCATATCATTTAAGATAGATGCTACGATTTCACTATCACTAAAGTTCATCTGACATCCATAGCTTTCTATGTAGAACTTTTTATTTTCATCATTAGTCTTGGATACTACTTGTTCCTTAAAGAAGATATTACCCTGTTTATCCTCTTCTATTTTTTTATTAAAATCTAATGTTGGATTATTATTGTACATTGCTGGCTTTGATTAGAATATTTTATTTTGACAACTCAACTTTTATACTTGTAATGTTGCTATATACATAAGCCCCTTCTTAGCTATTCACTACTTCGTGAAGGATTACTTAGATTTTTGCAAAATAAGGTATGGTGCACTATTGCTCAAGTCAATCTTATTGCTTAGTTCCAGTTTAGTCAAAGTGCAGCGCAAACCTCGAAGAGCTCAACGCAGTTAAAAGGCTGATTGAATTAAATACAAATTAATTGTGGCTAGCTACTTATGTTTTTTACTTTCTTATAATATCTGTAAATGAATTTTTTTTATTAAAATTGTAATTACCAGTAGTTTGTTGAGCTCTACGAACTATCAAACTACTATATATAGTATTTATTGTATGAGATTTTTTACCACAAAAAACACGTATTATGAATTATAGAATGGTTTATCTATGCTTGATTTTATGCTTTTGCATACAAAACTTATCAATTGCACAAACTAACGAGGAATTAGTCAATAAAGGAAAGGAATATTACGAGCAAGGTGATTATACAAATGCTTTAGAATATTATAGAAAGGCTTCATCAGAAGGGTATTTGCCAGCTAAGTATTTAATAGCACAGATGTATGAAAAGGGAGATGGAGTAAAACAAGATATACATGAAGCTGGCTATCGTTATAAACGAATTGCCGATAAAGGTTACGCCCCAGCTCAATATCAAGTAGGGCTTCGTCATGATAGAGGTGAGCAAAAAATAAGAGAAGTAGATTTAGCGGTTAAGTGGTATAGAAAGGCTGCAGAACAAGGTTATGCTCCTGCTCAATACCAATTAGGAGTTGTATATTCAAAATGGCATCAATATCGCTTAAAACAAGAAGATAATGAAATGATGATTGACTGGTATAGAAAGGCTGCAGAACAAGGCTATGCTCCTGCTCAACATCAATTAGGGTACTATTACTATTTAGGTGAAGGAGTAGAAATAGATGATAAATTGTCGGTGGATTGGCACAGGAAAGCCGCAGAACAAGGTTATTCTCTTGCTCAATATAGCTTGGCATTGAAGTATGAAGAAGGGCTAGGGGTGGAACAAAGTAATGAAAAGGCAGCTTATTGGTTTAAGAAAGCCTGCGATCAGGGAGATAATGCAGCCTGCGACTCTTGGTCCAATCTTTCAAAATGATATTATTGATAACTAGTTAGGGACTTTTGCTTCGCAGAGCACTTCGTAGTTCTGTATTAAGTAGGCTGTTTCAGTATTAAGTAAAATATTTGATAGTCAAATAGTTACAATAGAATTTCTTTTTGCTCTACTTTTGTGCCTCTTGGCACAAGCTCTCGCGGCAATGGCAAAAGGTGAGAGAAGAAACATCCATAATACTGAACCACGAAGTGATCTGAGAAGCAAACCTTCCTAGTTATGAATTGATTATTTTACTCCTCCATCTTTTTAGCATCAGCTAAAAACTTAGCCAGTCCATTATCTGTTAATGGATGATTCAATAAAGCTAAGATAGATTTCAATGGACAAGTTACTACATCTGCTCCGATTTCAGCACAGGCTGTAATATGCAATGGGTTGCGAATAGATGCTGCCAAAACCTGAGTTTCAAAAGCATAGTTTCCATAGATTTCAACGATTTGCTCAATCAATTGTAATCCATTCCAACTAATGTCATCTACGCGACCAATGAATGGAGACAAATAAGTTGCGCCAGCTTTTGCTGCCAATAATGCTTGACCAGCAGAGAAGACTAATGTACAGTTTGTACGAATACCTTTGTCAGAAAAATAGCGGATTGCCTTAATTCCGTCTTTAATCATTGGAACTTTCACTACAATATTCTCATGCAAATCAGCTAACTCTTCACCTTCACGGATAATTCCTTCAAAATCGGTAGAAATAACCTCTGCACTAATATCTCCATCTACCAAATCACAGATTTTTCTGTAGTGGCTAAGCACTGCATTTTTTCCTTTGATACCTTCTTTTGCCATCAAAGATGGGTTGGTAGTTACACCATCTAAAATACCTAAATCTTGAGCTTCCTGAATTTGATCTAGATTTGCTGTATCTACAAAAAATTTCATGTGGATATATGTTTTGTGAGATGCAGAGCGACTTTGCAGCATCTACTGGTGACCTAAAAATTGCCGCAAAGCTAACTACCTTTTTGGATAAAGCCTAATATATCTAAGCTTGATTTTCTAAACTTGGAATATTTTTAAGAATAGCTAAGGCTTTTGCCAATGACATGCTTATCTATTAGTTTGGCAAAGTGCATTGATGCTCTGAAAATAATTCCTAGGGTATACTGGTG
>JAKVCT010000036.1 GCA_022448995.1 Saprospiraceae bacterium | reverse complement strand
TATAACAATTTTATTTAACTAGTATCAAACTAGGCTTTTTGTAAGAATCATAGTTTATAACTTTTTAGTTTTTCAATAAAGTAATCACCCTATTACTACCTGATAGTCAGCATATTAAACAGCGACTACCAAGTAGTTAAAAACTTATAAACTATAGATCAAAGCTATAATTAGAATAAAAAAACGATTAACTGTTACTAAAACAGCTATTATTTACCTAACCCTACATAACTGCTTTATTATGAAAACATTATGTGCATTATTTGTATTCATAGTCAGCTTCTTGAGTGTAACTTTAAGTTCAGCTAATTCAGTAAAACCACTTGAGGATAAAAAGCCAGCCCAATTACAGGCAAGTAGCTTGAACAATAGTGTGGTGTTATCTTGGCAAACTTCCAGTCAATTTAGTGATTTCTGTGAAATTCAGAAAAGTAAAGATGGAATTAACTTCTATACTGTAGACTTAGTTGATCAACCATCCTCTGTAATTAGCTATACTGACCAAACCAGTGAAGAAGGACAATATTTCTATCGTGTCAAATTTATTGGTTTAGATAAACAATCCCAGTACTCTCCTACAGTCTCTGTAATGCACAAGTCAAGTGCCAAAATCTCTTTGCAACGTACAATTATTACAGACGAGCTTAATATACATTTTGATAAAAAGTATAAGGGTAACCTTAGCATAGCTATTGTTGACCAATATACAGGTCAGATTGTGCAGCAAGAAGAGTTAGGATTTGTAGAAATAGCTTCTTTGACTAATTTAGATCTTTTTGTAGAAGGTCTAGAAGCTGGTCAATACAAAATACAGATCAAAGGTGAGCATATTAATGATTCTTTAGTGTTTGAGAAATTATAATTCTTCTTTCGTATTGACTAATAATAGTTCGTTTGATTTTCTTACAAAAATCAAACGAACTATTATAAAACTACGAAGCGCTCAATAAAGCTAGCCCTTCAAAGACTATTGCTATTCATTCGAATTACGAATAGTTTTATATACACAATAACCTCTCCTACAACTTCAACTAACCATACATGCGAGTATTTTATATGCTATGCAGCTCTATTTATAGTACTACATAAAATAGAGAGAAGAGTTATACAAGAAGCTTCACAAAGCTACTAAGTAACTATTAACCAAATAGTTACCCAACTATTTTATCCAAAAAAAAAGATTAATCTGGAAAACAACCTAATTAAGAAAAAAAATTAATCAAATAAACAAACATATTTAAATTTGCTCTTTTCTTTTTTTTAGCCTATTTTTCCATAAAATCTGCAGATCGTATATGCTCATCGTGTACAGAAGTTTGGATCAACTTCTTACTTTTTGATGGAAAATCAAAAAGTCGCGAATTATTCACAAATAAATTAGAAATTGTACCACATAGAAAAACATTACATCAACATTGAGTAGACATGATTATTGTTTGAAATAATGATGACTATTTATCTCTATGAATACAAACATATATTTACCCCAAGTACACATGTCTGTATTCCTTTGGTATAAAATACGAAGTAAGTTATTATCCCCTTAACATCGTGAGAAAACTGTAAAATTAAACAGCTTGACTATGGATATTCTATGGTATTCCCCCACAATACCCTAAATATCTATATTGGATCAATGATGTGTTTGGAGAATAACCCTCTAAGTATTTTTGAAAATTAAATTTCAAAAAAACAACTAATTCCCCAGTATCATGAAGTCACTTTTCTTATTTGTCTCCTTTTTCATTTATTCAAGTCTACAAGCCCAAGTTACTGAACTTGGGGGGCTAACCCGCGTGAAAGACTCTGATGAGGATAATATCACACTCAAATCTTATGATGATGAAACTACGACTCAACTCCAGACTATTAGCTTGAATAATCGCATAGTTTTGTCTTGGCAAGTTTCTAATCAGTTTAGTGATTTTTGTGAAATTCAAAAAAGTGAAGATGGTATCAATTTCTATACTATAGATATAGTAGATCACCCCTCTTCTGTGGTCAATTACACGGATTACACCAGCGAAGAAGGACAATACTTTTATCGCGTCAAATTTATTGGTTTAGATAAGCAATCTATATCTTCTCCCATTGCCTCCGTTAATCATAAGGCTGGTAGTAGAGTTTATTTACAACGTACAGTTATTATGGATGAACTAGGTTTACAGTTTGATCAGGAGTATAGCGGCAAACTTACGGTAACTATCAAAGATTCAGATACAGATCAATTTGTACAGACTGAAGATCTAGGATTTATAGAAGTAACTTCTTTGTCTAGTTTAGCTGTGTTTGTAGAAGATTTAGATGCAGGTAGATATAAGGCGCAGATTAAAGGTAATAATATTGATGAATCTATTGAGTTTGAAAAATTGTAGTTAAAGATTATTTAGGAGTTCATAACAGAAAGATGAATAGCTAGCTGATTTACCTAGCATTCTAGCATAAATTCTTAGATCACCTTAAAAATTTATAAGAAAAAAGTAACCTTTTATCTGTAATCTCATATAATAACTTTGAAGTTGTTTAAGAATGCGATTGTATGCAGAAGTTGATACAATGAAGATAATTCTTAAACAACTTCTTAAAAAAAAGACCTTCACAAGCTTTAATTACTTCAATTATCAAATTAATAGTTCGTGACTTTTTAACTTTCTCCTAAGCCCTGAAAGGCTCAGCAAAGCTAATATTTTACGGACTGTAGTAAAATCTAAGCAAATGAATACCAAGAACTATCTTTTCATCCTTCTGTTCGGAATTTGTATTATTCAGATAATATCTTGTAAAAAAGATACAGGAAACATTGATGATGATACACAAAATACAACTACTACTTCTACCAATGAGGATCAACGTCCTGTTGATGCAGCAGTAGGTCTTTTTTATTGCCAAAAAGAATTAAGTCATAGTTATTCCGGTAATGGTCAGACCTTATCCGTAGAAGATTCTTTAGATGTTGTTATAGCAGTAAGTCTTGATAACGATTCTATTTATTTTGGCGATCTCTATTCGTTTGCTATTGATTCTGTTAATCAATCCTTTTTTGAATTGGATAATAGCTCTTACAATGTTAGTCTAGAGTTTAAGAATAGTTATACCTCTCTAATTGTTTTGTACAATGAATCTCAACAAGGTGGGAATAGTGCAAATACGAAATATTATGGAGGAAGATGTCCATTTTTACCATCTACCAGCCCTCATGCCTACAATAATGATTTGGAAGGAAATTATACAATTACTGTTCATCAAACAAATTCGGCTACAGGATTAGATACACAATATACAGAGAATCGTTTGGTCAGCTATTCAACTTACAATGCCTTAATGATTGGGAATACTCAGGTAAGCCCTGGTGTTTTTCACAGTCATATGAGATCTATCATTAATGAAAATAATGGCTCACTGCACTATCGCAGTCAATATTCCTTATATTGGTCTGAGGACAGTATCTTCTATGAAATAGATACCGTCTATTATCCTCAACTGGATACTATTTATTATCGTTATGGTGGTTCCAAGTAAACTAAGATTTTTTGTGGGTTGATTTTATTCAATCAGTAGATTAAGGTTCTTTTCTTGTTTACGATTTGCTAATAAAATCAACTCACCAAGTACAACATTTATGATCCAAACAAAGGCACTAATAACAAAATTAGTCTCTTCATCAAACTGGAAATATTGCGAACCAATTGGCGTATAAATACGCAAGGTCACCCCAGAGAGTGTCATACAATAGCTACGAATAACCCAACGGTAATGCCCTTTAATGTCCTTATTGATAATCTTGTAAAATGCCATATAGGTAGGAAACATCCATGCCATACTCATCATAATAAATCCTACGGATGCCCAATATCCGCCTTCTGCATAGAAAGCTAAGTATAATCCTGTAGGTCCTGTAAATAGAAGAATGGAATAGATATAGGCTTTGCCAATCCAACGATGCCACTTGGATTTAAAATGAACCAAACGCTTAAAAAATAATGGAAAACCACTTAATGTAGCAATTACACCAAAAAATAGATGTACATAAAAAGCAATCATCCACATATCATTCCACAGTAAATCCTGTTTGGACTTCATAAAATGATAATCCGTATCAAACGAAAAGTAAGACAAGGCAATACCTGCTAATTGCAAGGCAAAAAATATAGTAATTAGCCAAAGTGAATAAAAAATGGTTTGTCTAGCAATACTTAATTTCATTAGATTAGGAGGTTCTATGTGTTTTAAAATAATAGCGCAAAATCCCCAAGTACAGTACAAGTTCAGCTAGCAAAAGATTAAAAATCCAACTAACCCAAGCCAATAGGATATAAGATTCAGGATAGCCTACATCGTGATAACCTTCTTTTTGTGCCCAAAATAATACAGCAGACATTGCTCGAAGTGTAATTGCAGAAAAAGTCATGGCATAGCTTCGCATCATATAGGCCCCATGTTTCTCTAGATTGCCTTTTAGAATGTAGATATAAGCCAAATAACTGAGTATCCACCAAAAAACAGCTTGGCAAACAAAAGCTATCTGTGCAAAAACTCCTCCATTACCAAAAAATGCCATTACAAGCCCTGAAGGAGCAGCCACAAACAAAATCAAAATAATATACCATTTCCCAATCAAGCGGTGTACCTTAGGATACTTAAACATCAAGGTCTTAGAAAACTGAGTCACCCCTGCTGCAAGAACAAATACGCTGCTACTGATATGAATATAAAAAGCAATTAACCAAAATGGACGCTCCGTAATACGCTGCTTGAATAGACTTTCTTTAGATTCTAAAAAATCAATATTGGTTGGATAAGGTGGAACAAGATAGGGAAAAGCAATCTGTGCCATCTTGTAGGCTGACAAGATCAATATTATTAAGATAATTGACTTCCAAATTAAGTGTATGGGATTTTGAGTGCTTTTAGTTGACATGAACAGGATAAAGATTAGCTTTGATCAGGGGTCCAATAAAGAAAATTAGACCTATAATTATAAATTCAGTTCAAAAATATACGCAAACCATCGAATCTTGTTCCAAAATCAGCGAGCTACCTGATTAGACCTAGCCCCTCCAAAGCAGATTTATCATCAGGAGAATACAACAAAACCTTATTGAATAAGACTTTAGCCTCGGTGGTTTTTCCTAAAAAATATTTGGTCCAACCTTGCATGAGCAAACTATTATAATCAAAGGGATATGAATTAATGACCTTTTCAAAATGCACCTCTGCTTTCTTGTATGCTTTTCGCCCATAATAAATAGATCCCACTCGATAATTAACTACTGAATTATGCGGGTCTATTTTTAGAATCTCTTCATACTTCTCTAAGACACTATTCCAATTGCTCAAAGCTGCTTCAGGCAATACAAACCCCAAACGTGCTTCAATAGACATTGGACGTATATCTATTGCTTTTTGGTAATATTTACTTGATTCTAAGTACTGTCGAGAGCTGTAATAAAGCCAACCTAAACGAAGATTACATTCATAAGATTTTTGATCATAAACTCCTTTTAAGGTTTCTATAGCCTTATCGTATTCCCAGCTTGCTTCTAGCTGATAACTCTCCTCAAAAGCACTTAACATAGCTTTATTTTGTGCCCGTATCACTAAACTTGTTAACATATATATGACTAAGCTAATCCACTTGACCTGATTCATAATTTTATATTTAAACCCAACAAAAATGTATTATACTTAAAGTTAAAATAAGCTTCATATCGTTTCTCGTATTGATACAAACCATAAATTGAAATATTCGGCGAAAAACTGTAGCGCAAAGCAATATGTATCCGGTAATCAATATCTCCTGTTATATTATTGAATATAGCTGCATCCTTTTCCAAGAAAGTATTAGTCTTGGCAGATAAGAAACTTAAACTTACCCCCCACCGGTAACCATGCCAATAGTCTATTCCTAACAGCCAAATAGGATCAACCTGTGAAGCTTGAAAGTCTTGTTTTAATAACAAATCGGCTCCAAGGACTAGCCCCTGCTGACCAATAGGGATCATATATTTTGCCCCTAATCCATACTGTACAAAGTGATTATGCTGAATAAAGCTATATTGTACAGGTGGTGGTGAAGTAGGTGATGATGATGAATCTAATTGAATAAAATTATCTGATTTACGATACATATATGCAGTATGGATATTAAATTTCCAACGCCTATGCTGTTTGCTCAAGCCTAGATATCCTACTAAGCCCAATTCTCTGTAATTTTGCTCACCCACTACAATCTGACTTGGATTATTCTCTATAGTAACAGCCCCTTGCCCTCGGACTCCCAAATACCGAAAAGCAGGTATTAGCTCCCAAGATTTGCCCATATATCCATTTCCTCTCAGGTAATACTCGTATTGATTATAGTTTAATCCTTTATAGTCCTGTCCAATAAAACTGAGTTCATGATATATTTTCCAGTGGTAGCCCAATTGCTGCCCAAATCCTATAGCTAAGTATCCCAAAGTGGATAAAGAATCTCTATTAGACGATAATTTGGCTCCACCTTCTACATTAATGTAATCTAGTAGCTTATACCTAGATATTCCTATTTTTTGTTGCAAGGTATCCTCCATATTTTTAGCAAAAAACAAAGCATTTCCTTCATTACCACTAAATAAATAACTGTAATAAAGATATTCTCGCAAATAAGGATCTTCGTTATTCAAAGCATAGGCTTTCTCAAAATGCCTTTGGCTTTTCCAATAATTCCCAGACTCATAATAGGCTATTCCTAAACGATAACGCAGGATATAGTAATCAAAATCTTGTACCAAGGCAGAATCCCCTAAGGCAATCAATGCCTTCCAGTTTTGAGCATAATAATAAGCCAAGCTTCTTCGGTTAACCTCTCCAAAACTCAGTTCCTGAGCACTGACTAGACTCGAACAAACAATAAGGAATAGAATACTTAGATAATACTTCATGAAATTAGGTAGAATGTAAATTCAATAAGCTCCGAAGGAGCGATACACTAATAGCAACCCTTACGGCATATATTGTACAAGCTCCAAAGGAGCGACACAACACTAGCATAGGGAGTCAACCCTATGCGACTACATCCATATAAGGCATCAACTCATTTTTGGCGGAATTATCAAGTTGTTTAAAAATAAGCAGTTTCTTACCTTTTTTAACTTGAAACAAATGTATTTTTTGATTTTTTATCAACCAATTGAATGAGAGCTCATTCTTAGTTCGCCCGAAGGCTTTCTTTTGAATTCTAGAACTCAGCTGAATCTCATTGGCATTCAATACATTATCTATTTTTATATAATTTAATTCATAATTCCACTGCTGATACAAGCAAAATGGTGCAATAAAATCCTGCAAATAACGCCCCCAACTTGTATCAACTGTATGTAAGGGAAATTGATCTTCTAAAGTTAAATCTTGATAATAGGCTAACAAAATCTTATAAGCTCCTAGATAAAAATAATACAAAGCACTATCTCGACTACCATTATAAGCCGTAAAATAAAACAGCTTTCCATCATTCACAAAATACGCCTGTGCTCCAGTCTGCTTACACTCCAGATAACTATAACCCAATGCATTGGTGCCAACCTCCCAACTTAGTATTGTTTTTTCATCTCCATCATCCATTTCAAACGTCAAAAGCTGCCCTGGCATAAAACCAAACGCCTTTTGCAATAATAACTGTACTTGAATATTCGAAATACGTTCTCCTTCTTTTGGATAGCTAAATTGCTGCAAATGAGTCCCCTCCGAATCATGTAACATATAATCTGCTATAGGATAAGCTATCGTTTTAGACCCAATATACGGGGTACGTTGTACCTGATAATGAACATGTGGTTGTGGTGAGCGTCCAGAATTCCCCAAGTAAGCCAACAAGGCTCCCTTTTGAACATAATCTCCTTTCTTCACCTGAAAACTTCCTGATTTGAGATGGCTGATTTGAGTATACAATTGCTCAGCATGCTTGATTACAATGGTATTTCCCCAATTATTTTCTAGATTCATCTCTCCCACACTGTTATCTTCTATTCCATCCAAAATTTCTACAACATAGCCTGCTGCTGTTGCTAAAACAGGTAGGCCATAAGTATAGTAATCTAATAGTTCTGTACCACTGTTTCGGTACGAATTATTATTCTCATCTCTAACTTCAAAATCCCAAGCATACTGCCAAGCTTCTCTGTGAGTATGTTTTCCATTAATCCCCTGAGAAACTTGCCAAACTCCATAAAAAGGTAGTTCAAGTTTATAATAAGTAGCAGTACCGAAACGCTCTTGGTAATTCTGAAATGCATATAGATTTTTTTCTGGACTGTACTGTTGTAAAACCACTTTCTGAAAATATTTCTTCTGAATAGAGAATTGGAGGGTATACACAACTAATATTACGATAATAGCAAAAGGTAGTGATAAGACAGGCAATTGAAAAGGCAAAAATAATGCAGAAAACGTAGCAATAAGCATGGCAATCACTGGAGTTACTAAAACAACTAGCATATATGTAGCTAAAGAAGGAATATAGAAGAATCCACCTATAGCAATAGCAGATAAAATAAAATTAAATCCAATATGGCTATAATGAACTTGTACCATATCTCCTCCCAAAAAACCGTAAAAAGCATAGCCAATTCCAAATCCTAATAGAGACAAACAAAAACTAATTCTAGAAGAAATGAGTATCCCTAGCGCAATCAATAAACCTGTTAAAATATTCCCTTGAAAAAGAATAGCCGATAAAGAATGTAAATAAACCTCCACTACTCTAGGCAACTCAATAGTATTTAATTCATGGTACAAATTAACCAAGTAAATTCCTCCCCAACTATACAAATCATTGAGAATATAAATATCCCCTTCATTCAATAATAAAGATTCATATTGTCTAGAAGCTAATAAAATAACCCAAAAAGCAATTAAAAAAGGTAGACTCAAAAAAGGTAAGCCCAAACGAGCTAAATAGTGTAGACTTGCTACGGATACTAGTAGGCAGAGTAAACAAGCCGAGAAAAAAATGAGCAAATAAGGTACATTATATTGAAAACTAGCCGCCAAACCAAAAACGACTAAAACACCATTCAAGCCAAATAGACCATCTCGAATGTGTTCTGGATTGAACCCTAAGAAACTAGCTAATCCATTGGTGAATAAGACACCTAAAAAACCCCAAAAGCCCAAATCGGGATTAATAAAGGACGCTAAAACTATCAATACAGCAAGAGCCTTATGCTTAGAAAAAAAAATCTGAGCATAACTATTCAAAAAACCCTCTGTATGTAATTTTAACTGCTCCTTCATAAAAAATTATACTATCACCTCTTTCATAATTTATCACTCCTCCTCGCCGAGCTACATCACCATTCAACATTGAGCATTCATTTTATAAGTCGAATTTCTTCAAATGCTCAGGCACACGCTCCAACTGCATCAAATAATCCAAATCCTCCGCATCCCGAATCAAATGCGACTCCCCTGCTAGATCTATCATAACAATACGAGGACGCAAAGCGATAAATTGCATCCACTGTGTCATATTATAGGCACCTACTCGATGCACAACAACTTGATCCCCACGATTCAAAGGAGGTAACTTAACACTCTCCCGAATCACATCAATATTCATGCATAGAGGACCATATAGAACAATATCCTCTGCATACTGGCTACACGCTTGCGCGGGCGAAATCGTATGCTCATACCAAAAGGAAGTGAACAGAAGATTCACTCCAAAATCTAGAATCGTTGCTCGACGACCATCTGACAATCGCTTATTTGCCAAAACTGAGCCTAATAAATAACCCGCATCATCAACCAAAGCGCGACCTGTTTCCAAAATCAACAGGGGTAACTCTCCCAGCTCAAAACCAGCATTAAACAAAGCAGTACAAATTTGCTCTGCATAATCCGCAAAACTCGGTGCCAAATCAGCCCCATTCAGATAAGCTCCTTTGAGCGTATTTTTGGAGGCAAAACCACCTCCCATATCAATATATTGGAGCTGATGTTGATGCTGTTTTCTGATTTGTAGCGCTAAATCAGCCATTTTCTGAGTAGCAATCCGATAAGCTTGGCTCGCCAACATAAATGTCCCTATATGGCAATGTAATCCCACTAGGTCTAACTTATCTGCCAACAAAATCTTATTGATAGCATCCCAAGCCTGACCAGTTTCATAATTAAAACCAAAACGATCCCACATCGGCTGTACGCCTGTATCCATATTAACCCGAATAGCCACTCTTGGTCGAACTTTTAACTCATCTGCTAAAGCAACTAAACTATACAGTTCATCTAAATGATCAATATGAATCAAAGAATTGTTCTGAATAGCCAAACGATGATCTTTCTCTGTTTTGTCTGGGCCATTAAATATAATCTTATCGCCAGATACACCATTATGTAGTGCTTTTTCGTATTCAAAACTTGAAACTACTTCTGCCCAAGCACCTTCTTGATGAAAGACATTACAAACTGCATTCATGTAGTTGGTCTTATACGACCAAGCAAATTGTACTTTTGGATAACGCGTAGAAAAAGCGGTGTAAGCTTGTCGATAAGTTTCGCGAATAGTACGTTCTGAAAGTACAAACAAAGGTGAACCATATTTTGCGGTCAGTGCATGCACTGCCAAACCATCAATATGTGTATGTGGAATAAATCCTGCTTGTGCTCCAAATTTATTAGTAATATTTCCATTCAGCGGCTTCAATACAGGACGCTCATATCTTTGCTTTGCCATATTTTTAAAGTGAAAGTATTTTTAAACAACTTCATTTTTCAAACTCCTACAATTCGCCCTCTATGGCAATTTTCTGAAAATCAGCCAAATCACAAATCATATCATAAGAATACCGAATAAACATCTTCCCCACAGTATAATCCGAAAAAGATTCTAGCTCCTCTCCCATCGCAGTACGCACTAGAGCCTCAGGATGATTCTGCCCACAACCCACCGCCAAATAAATCCATGCAGGAAAACGCGGATTAATTTCAATCAAATAAGTCCTATTGGTTTCATCTTCTTTAATCAATTCCAACTCTAGACCACCGCCCCAAGCTGTTTTCTCCACAATAGATTGAGCCATTTCCAAAAGTTGTGGATCATCTATAGAAATCCCTGCCCAAGCTTTGCCTGTTTCTGTAATGTAGGTTTTTCGCATAGGAACTGCGCCCAAAAGTCGCCCTTTTCCATCACCCAAAGCAGTTATATTGTATTCCTGCCCTTTTATATATTGTTGCAATATGATTGGAGTTCCCCATTTAGCAGTCAATTTATAGTAATACGCTCTAGCCTGCTCAAGAGAATATGCTACAAACGCCTCATAAAACTTGCCTTTTATCATAATAGGATAATCCAATTCTGCCAAACTCCCTTCCAATTCTGCTATATTGAATACAGCTAAACTTTTAGGTACCGAAATTCCATATTGCGCTCCAAATTGATTCAAATTTCCTTTGAGTCTTGCATCAAACTGTTTTACCGTTGGCAACAAACTCTGTATTCCCATTTGTCTTAATCTTGGTGCTAAACGAATGAAACTATACAATTCTGCATCAAAGTTTGGAATTATCACATCGATCTGCGCTCTGTGATGAATGTACTCTATACGACTCAACAACGTTTCACAACCCATAGAAGGATACGGAATTTGATAGACCTTATCCACCAAATCACGCATATAAATTCCTGGTTCTAAATTTTCATAACATAAGCCCACTATTTTTACGTCAAAGGCTTGTGCTTCTCGCAATCCACGAATTACCGCAATCCCTGATCCTGGATTATCTATTGCATTGAGTCCCGTTAAGGCAATTGTATATTTTGGCTTTGATCTGGTCATACTTACTCTTCTATTAAATCATAATGCTTGAGCATTTTCAAAAAATCATAAAGATCTTTTTCACATGTAGCTTCATCAATTTCATATTTTACCAAAATCTCTTGGCACAAACGCGCCTTATCCCAATTATTCTTCAATCCCTGCAAAATGAAAATCCCAATTGGATTGGTGGTAAATGAATCACCACGTGCGGCATTAAAAATAAATCCGTTTTCAGCAATGGCTATATTATTTTTCAATTTCATAAGACAAGTTAGAATTTGTACTTATTATTTTATCTAATTATCTAATTAAACGAAAGAATCTACAAAGAGATAAGCTTTTTCAAGCTATAGGGCTATTTAATCTACCAATAGACTTGATTTCTCAGTCTGTATCACAACATCCAATAAGATTGTAACTAAAATCTGCTAAAACCCTTAGTTCGTTAAACTAATAATTCCTTGATTTCGTAATTTTAGTTCTGCAAAGCTCCCCCTAAAAGGCTCCACGCAGCTAAAATCAACAAAGTATTCGTAAATATTAACAAAGTATTAATAAAAATAGATACACCAATCTCTAAATCTAGATCATCTACCTTGGCAATTGACCATAATACAAAGACATTATTAGACTACAGTATTATTTTGAATAATCTTATAACAATAAAGCTTATTCAAGCTTGAAAAAGCTACAAATTATTATCTACTATTCATGATAGTATATTTAATCACTACTTTACTTAAAAATTGGCTTGTGCCCAAAACATAAGTCATATCTAACACCAACTTCAATTATGAATAAACTCCTATTTAGTATTGCTTGCCTACTGTTTAGTTCTACGTGGATATACGCAGAAGATGATATTAAAGTAAAATCTACTATTGAAAAAGTAACAGTTTATAAAAGTAATGCAAAAATCACGCGCACTAGTAAAACCGATATCCCTGCAGGAAAAAGCGAAATCATCTTAGAGAAACTATCGAGTGGCTTACTTATGAATAGTATCCAAGTTAAGATTGATAATAAGAATGTATCCTTAATATCGGCTGTTCCTCGTATGAATTATATAGAACAAACAGAAATGTCTAAACGATACAAAGCTGTTCTAGATTCTTTGAAAATCATGGATGAAAAGCTCAAACGTTTGGATATTGAGATCTCTGCGCTCAAAGTTCGTCGCTCTGTAATGATAAACAACAATCCATTAGGAAGTGCCAAAGATCAAGGTTTTACGATTGACGAGATCCAAAAACTAATGGATTTTAGAGAAAAACAAGTCTTAGAAATTGACAATAAAAATCTAGACCTACGATACCAAAAACAAGATTTAAGTAGAATTCGCCAACGCTTAAATAGTCAGATTTACTATCTAAAAAATTCTCGCCAAAAAGAATCTGGAGAAATCGTATTAAAATTATACTCAAAAACTGCGGTAAATACAGATATTGAAGTTTCATTTGTAGTTGCCAATGCAGGTTGGACCCCTATGTATGATTTACGTACAGAAGGTATCGAACAACCTGTAAAATTAGCTTATAAAGCCAATGTCTATCAAAAAACAGGTTATGATTGGAAAAATGTAAAACTAACCCTTTCTACTAGTGATCCTAATCAGAACCACGACCGTCCAATCTTAAACCCCTTATATGTAGATCTGATGCCAGAACAACCAAAATATAAAAAAGGGAATACCTACATTCAATACCAAGGTAGTGGTAATGTAACCTTGAGAGATCGAGCAAAAAAATCATACAACCAAAGTACAAATGAAATAGATAGAGCTAATGCACCGACTAACTTGTATGGGGCGTATAGAGGTGGAAATATCTATGGAGAATCTGATTTTATGATGAGTGATACAGCTTCTATTTTCTATCATGATGCTGATGGTATACCTGATTTTCCTGATTCTGATGATGGTAATACTTTAGAGTTTGAGTTAGAAATGGATCAGAATATTCCTAGCGACGGTGAACAGCATATTGTAATCATAAAAGAACATGAATTGGATGCTGTTTATGAATACCATGCTGTGCCTAAATTAGACAAAGGTGCATTCTTGTTGGCTAAAATTACAGATTATGGTAAATATGATCTACTGCCCGGAGCTGCAAATATTTTTTACGAAGGTAGCTACTTAGGTCAGTCTCACATTAATCCTTATATCACTACAGATACCATGTTATTATCTCTAGGTCGTGACGAAAAAATTAGCATCAAGCGTGAGAAATTAACTGATTTGACAAGTAAGAAAGTTATTGGTGCAAACAAGAAAGAAACTATTGTTTACGAGATTACTGTACGTAACAATAAGAGTAAAGAAATCAATATTGATGTATTAGATCAAATTCCAATTTCTAAACAAGAAAATGTAGAAGTTACCTTAGAATCTGATGATAATGCGGATTATCACGAGCCTTATGGTGCTTTGCGTTGGAAAATGAAAGTGCCTGCAGGTAAGACGAAAAAAGTTCGATTCAAGTATGTGATTAAATATCCGAAGAATCGAGAGTTGAAGTTTAATTGTGATTAATTCATAGCCTACATAAATTAGTAAAAGCTCAGTGAGAAAACAGAATCCCACTGAGCTTTTTTTGATCAAAAAAGGAGTTGAAGATCATGCAATTCCTGCCCTAATTCCGCTTATGATGCAATACTAAATCTACCTTCAATCCCGAAAAGAATTCTTTAAGTTTAGCTTCTTTCTCCTGCGAGAAATTATTAGAAATAGCTTCTACTCGAACCAGTTTTTTTAGTTTTTTGATCTTCTGAGGAATTGTAGTCAGCGCATTATCATTCAGAGTCAAATATTCTAAATTGGCTAATTCGTAGACACCCGCAGGAAGTGTTTTGAGTCCCATTCGAGAAAGATCTAAACTCTTCTTTTTAGTATCCATATAGTTCTTCAACTTTTCAACCTGTCGTTCTAGTGTAAAGGCTTTCCAAATGTAGCGCTGTACTGGTTCATTATTTTTCCAGACATAATCCAACAATTCATCCCGATCCAATTCCTCCGCAAAAAAGTTGACCGCTTGTATAATCGACTTAGCTCCTTGCTTGTACCAAAGTGCATAACTATGATACGTCAAGTATCGTTTTGCCTTGTCTAGCAACTCTGGACTTGCCAATTTTCCAAGCAAACGCTTGGTTTGTCTACGAATTTTATCACTATGATATTCTAGGTATAATAGAAATAAACTCGTCCGCAATACCTTTGGCAAACCACCTTCTCGAATCAAACTAAAGGCAGTCTGAATCCCATCCTCATTCTGACTCAACAACAACATTTTCAAGTTTTCATTCTGTAATTCTTGATCTTCATCTTCTTCTAAGAGGTATAAATCATCCACATTATTATTGAGATAATCCAAGATTCGTTTTTCGGTAATTAGTGGCAGTTTCTTCTCCAAAGCAGCTTCATTAATGGCTTTTGGCGACTGCCCAATTAGCACATGTGTCGTTTTATCATTCAGTTTTGCTTGGTACTTGACACCTACTTTTTTCAACAAAGCTTGTAAGTCCTTTTTATTAGAATTCAGTTTGCCTACGACTAATAAATGGCTGCCTTTTTCTAGTTTTTCTAATGCCTTAGGATAGAAATGGTCAATATAAGATAGAGTTTCCAAACGGATATACTCAACCCTAGGAAAATTTAGCAAGTGTAGTAAATCTTCTAATTGTGCTATTTTCTGAACCTTCTCAGCGTGCCCAGCCAAGATATTTAAGACTAAAGAACGTAGCCTACTTGGATATTTATCTTTGGATAATAATTCAACTACTTTGGGTAAATGTTTCTTTTCTACGCTCGAAAAACTCGGTAAATAATGCAACTGTTTTACAAACTCCTTGTGTTCCTTAATTACCTTTTTGAACAAACGAGGTGCTAGGTGTAATTCTTCCAATTTGGGCAACTCCAAAACCTCTTCGGGTAAAGAAACTAAACCTGTCATTCCCAACAAATCTAAACGTTTTAGATTTTTTAATTGATCAAAATGAATAGGAAACTGAGGTGCAATTCGTTGTCTAACCGTCAATTCTTCCAAATCTTCTAGGGTGCAAATAGCTTCATCAAAACGTCTAAAATCGCAATTCTTTAGGGAAATCCGTTTCAGTTTTTTCAATCGACTTAGTGCAGTAGGAAAATATTGTATATTTGTATATATTAATGATAATTCTTCTAATTGGCTATAGCCAAATACAAATTCAGGGATTTCATCCACCCCTATCAGCCCGGATAAGGTTAGTTTTTTTACTTGTGTACACTTGGCAAGTAGTCTAGCATTTTGATCTTGATATGGCTCGTTCGATAGAGATATTTCGGTTACCTCTTCAAAGACTAGCCCCTTTTTATAGAGATCATGGCTGTCTCTTATTATCATTCGTTCTGTTT
The DNA here is from genome assembly GCA_022448995.1 of Saprospiraceae bacterium. GTDB lineage: Bacteria > Bacteroidota > Bacteroidia > Chitinophagales > Saprospiraceae > JAKVCT01. Next base: position 11,557 of record JAKVCT010000036.1, on the reverse strand, counting down.
TTAGTAAATTTTCTGAAGTAAATAGGTGGACACAATGTGCACTTAAATTTAAACCTTTAAACATAAACAACAAAATGAGATTTTGTATACCTTTCATTATTAGTACTCTATTTTTTTCCACTCAGCTTTTGCTGGCACAAACTTATACTTCCTATCCTACAGGAAGCAGCTCTGATACCTTGACCAATCCTCAAGGTGGTGTTTGTCTGATGGGTGGTGCAACTGAAAATGATGATGCTATGCGTTGGTTTTTGGAACGAGCAGATAGTGGCGATGTTTTGGTCTTGCGCGCTTCGGGGTCAGATGGTTATAATGATTATTTTTATAATCAATTAGGAGTTGGGATCAATTCGGTAACAACCATTATTTTCAATAATTCCAGTGCAAATCAAGAGACGTACATTCACCAAAAGATACAAAATGCTGAAGCCATTTGGTTTGCGGGTGGCGACCAGTGGGACTATATTAGCTATTGGCGCAATAGCCCAATTGATAGTCTCATTCGTGATGCTATTCAAAATCGCAATATTGTGATTGGTGGAACCAGTGCGGGGATGGCAATTTTGGGACAGTTTATTTTTACAGCTCAAAATGGTACAATCACTTCCAATACTGCGTTGAATAATCCTTATGATGCTGACCTCACTATTGACTCTAGTCAGTTTTTGGCTATTCCATTTTTACAAAAAACCATTACGGATACACATTATGATAATCCAGATAGAAAAGGTAGACAAGTCACCTTTATGGCAAGAGCTGCCTTAGATTGGAATTTAGATGAAGTGCGTGGAATTGCTTGTGATGAATACACTGCTGTTTGTGTAGACACAAATGGATTGGCACGCGTTTTTGGGGATCATCCTAATTTTGATGATAATGCTTATTTCTTACAAATTAATTGTGAGGCAGATAGTCTTTTCCCTGAGGTTTGCAGCAATAATACAGCTTTGACTTGGGATAGAAATGGACAGGCAATCAAGGTTTATGCAGTGAAAGGGACTAGCACTGGAACTAATTCTTTTGATTTAGCTACATGGAAATCTGGTTCGGGTGGAACTTGGCAGGAATGGTCAATAGATCAGGGAACTTTGACAGCAACGAATAGTGATTCTTTAGATTGTTCTCCTGTACAAACTTCTACGCTAGAAACCACTGATGATAGGATTTTCCGTATTTTTCCAAATCCTAATCAGGGGCAAGATTTGTGGGTAGAATCTGATGAGATGATTCTAAAAATTCGCTTGTATAATCAACAAGGTCTATTGTTAAAAGAGGTCAATAATAGTCCTTATTTGTCGCTAAAATCGCTTCCTGCTGCCATTTATTTTATACAAGTACAAACTGCAAAGCAAGAGTATACTTCAAAATTAATTCGTTATTAATTAAAAATACAAGAGATACCTCGTAGGTTTCAGATACCTCGTAGGTTTCAGATACCTCGTAGGTTTCACAAACCTACGAGGTATCTCTTGTAAAACTATTATTCAAAAATAATAATCGTTACACCATCCCCACCACGATGCGGTTCAGGATGTTGTGTTTCCTTGATATTTGGATACTCACGCAGTTTTTTCGATACCGCTTTGCGCAATATTCCTGTTCCCTTACCATGGATAATTCGAACCTGTGGTACATTGGCCATCATTGCCTCGTCCATAAAATTCTGAATAGCTTCCATCGCTTCCTCGTAGCGCATTCCACGAATATCCACCTTAGATTCAAAATGCGCCTGACGACTAACGCGCTCTGTATTTACGGTAGTAGCCTTCTTGATTTCCAAGGCGTTTGGAATCAACTCTAAATCTCTCAACTTGATTTGCAAGCTCAAGTTTCCAACCTCTACAATAGCATCTTTTTTCTGAATAGAACGCACAATTCCCGTACTTCCACCAGCACGCAAACGCACATGCGAACCTTCTTCAATTTTGCCTTCCTTCCTACTCTTTTGTTCGTAAACCTTGTACAGATCTTCTTTAATTTGACCAACTTTGCTATCTAGTTGTTTACGCTCTTGATGCGTTTCTTGAATCAAGGCTTTTACTTTCTCTGCAGCTTTTTGCTTATTCTCCTCTTCACGCAACTCACGCATCATCTTCTGCAATTCTTTATGCGATTTGCGCGTGTCTACCAACTCCTGTTCCTTGATTTGCAGCTTCAACTTCTTGCGCCCAAACTCTAATTCACGCTGTGCATATTCATAATTCTTGATCAAATGATCTAGTTTTTTCTGCTGATCTAAGAGTGCTGCATGAGCTTCCTTTGCTTTTTGACGTTCTCTTTGTAAGTCTACTAAAAGCTCATCAAAATTATGCACCTGTTTACCCACCTTTTGCTGTGCATATTTTATAATCTTGTTGGGTAGTCCACTTTTTTGTGCAATCTCAAAAGCATAAGAGCTTCCAGGTTTCCCTACCTTCATTTCATAGGTTGGAGATAAGGTCTCTTGATCAAAAATCATAGAACCATTCACCAAACCTTTATTTTCGTAGGCAAAAACCTTCAGATTAGAGTAATGCGTAGTAATTACACCATAAACACTCTTATAATTGAGTTCCTTGAGAATAGCTTCTGCAATAGCACCCCCCATTTTAGGATCCGTTCCCGAACCAAATTCATCAATTAGTACTAAAGTTTCCTTATCTGCGTGCTCCACAAACCATTTAGCATTCTTCAAGCGTGAGCTGTAGGTACTCAGCTCATCTTCCAGTGACTGCTGATCTCCAATGTCTACGAAAATCTGCCTAAAGATCCCTATTTCACTGCCTTCTTCTACAGGCAGCAACATCCCAAATTGAACCATTAACTGCAAAAGTCCTACTGCCTTCAAACAAATAGATTTTCCACCAGCATTAGGACCACTCAACATCAAGATCCTGTTGTTGTGCTTGAATTCTAGATCAAAAGGAACTGTTTTATCTCCTTCGTTGCTATTTTTCAAATATAATAATGGATGATAGGCTTTGGTTAGTTTGAAGTGTGGACGTGTAAATAGCTTGGGTTTTTGCCCTTTCATGCGAGTTGCCAACTCGGCTTTGGCGCGGATTGTATCATAGTGAATAATGATGTTTTGATATTGCTCAATCAAAGGTACATAAGGGCTGAGTAGAACACTCAAATCACGTAGAATCCGATAAATTTCACGCTTATATTCCTGTTCTAAATCAAACAAATCATTATTAATCCCAATAACTCCTTCTGGTTCAATGTAAACCGTTTTACCACTTGCCGATTCATCATGAATAATTCCTCGAATTTGACGTTTAAACTCAATAGGTACCGCCAAAACACGTCGACCATTTCGGAAACTCTCTATATTATCTGTTAGTTTTCCTTGGCTCTGATAGGTTACAATAAGCTGTCTAAAAGTTTTATCCAACTCTTGTCGCTTGCTATTTTGCTTACGTGCAATTTTTAGTAAAGCAGGTGAAGCATCTGGTCGGATATTTCCCTCTGGATCAACCACTCGATTGATCTCCTGAAGCAATTCCCGATCAAAATCTACATGGCGAATAATATGATGCAAGGATGGATATAGTTCCTTGGTATCCTTGCGATTGAAAAAGCTGAAGATGCGTTGCATCATTTGCAACAAGCGTGCAATATTCTTGAATCCTTCTACAGACAATACATAACCTTCTATACGTAACATCCTGAGTTCTTCATCTACTGTAAAATAAGCAGCAATAGGAAAATTATGGCTATGTGCGTATGTCTTTACAAAATCAGCAGTTTCTTGCAAGCTTCGTTCTATGCGATGTGCATCTGTGTGTATGGTAGGCTGCTGGAAGCTTGCTTTTCCAGCCTCACCTAAACAAAAAGTTTTCAGTAATTCCAAGATCTTATCAAATTCTAGTTTTTGATAAAGATCATTCGGTGCAATTTTCATGGTACTTTTTCTAATTTAAATTTAGAACTTCAATAAACTTTGTTATTACTCCTAAGTACATTGTAATATAGTTTTATCTACCGTTTAAGATCAAAAAGGTCACAGACTCAGACTATCCATTAATAGTAATAACCCTAATTTTAATGCAATTTTAACGCAAATAGTTCACCTGCCCTAGAAAGTTGTTCAAGCATGCGTGCTAGGCATAATAGATAAACATCTGAAAATCAAAACAAAGCACAACTCACCTTCTCTGTAGTCAGAATAGGAATTAAGCCGCATTAAGCTCTTTGAGATTGTACTAAATAGATTGCTCGAACAAAACTTTTTTGGAAAGTATAATAACAATCTGGCTAAAAAATATCCTCAAACTATAGTTATATAGATAATATTTACGTAAGACTTAAAATTAGTAAACTATTTAATTGAAAAAAGTTTAATATAATCATATCCTATTTAAATATTTTTCATTTTTTCAATGCTTTTTTGTGTTTTCTATATTTATTTAACATTTTTTTCACATCAAGTTCCTTTATTGTGCTTTAATAGTAAAAAAAATGTATTTTTACATTATAGCATTTACACAGAATTATATCCCAAATATAGATTTGATCTCAAAATTTTTTATTATGAAAAAAACATTTACTAAAATTTACTTCACTACACTTCTCTTTTTTGCAATAGGGTCAAGTAGCTATGCTCAACAGGTCGTAGTTTCTCCTAGAACAGGAAACCCCATTCAAAAAACGGTGATAAACTTTAATGTTCTCAACCAACTCCCACCTACGATCCAGAAAATAGTTAAAGACAATCCTCAAAAATATGAGATTGTTTATACTACTGCACTGATGAGTCAAAGTCAATACAACCAGCTGTCTACAAGAGAGAAAAATTTTGTAAACAACAATCCGCATATCTACCAAGTAGATCCTAATGCTACTTTACCTAAAGTACAATTACCTACACATCTTGATTAATTAAGAGCAAATTATAAACTTAGATTATTACACTACTACTATCATTACGACTATATATCCCTAGTTATTTACCTTGATACTCATCTCAAATTTCCATCATTGGTTTAGCTCATCTACCTAGGCCATATAGAACGTAATTAGACATCAAGCATTTATTTTATATCCCATTTTTTGATTCTCAGATTAGAAATTATGAATAAGACATATACATATATAGCATTATTATTAGGTTTAGTAACCCTGTCCTATAATCCTTCAGTTGGACAGTGCCTAAACATCTCAGCCTATGCTTCAGCAAATGCTCCCACAGGAGGAGCAACTACACTAATATCTTCTTGCCAATATGCCTCAGAGTATGCCACTATCAATTCTGTAACAGCTAACACAACTTATGAATCTACAACAGATTTAGTTGGTGGTTTTTTCACAGTTACAGAGGGTACTCCAACTGGAACCGTTGTTGGCTTTGGAGTAGCGCCCTTGACCTGGAGCTCTAATGGAGCCGGCACCTACTATATTCACCTAACTGTTGATGCTACGTGTACCCAAGCCTTTAATTGTCAAACTCATTCGATCACACATATTGGTTCAGCTTGCTCTCCTATTCCAACTACACCTTCTGTAAGTGCAAGTACCAGTACTGTTTGTACAGGATCAAGTACTCAATTGAATGCTGTTTCCGCTGGTAGTACTATTTTTTGGTATACTAGTGCATCTGGAGGAACGTCTATTGGAAGTGGTAGTAGTATCACTGTAACACCAACAGCACAAACCACATATTATGCAGAGGCAGATAATGGAAGTTGTACAAGTACTAGAACTGCAATAACAATAGCTACAGTCCCAAGTCCTGCAGCGCCAACAAATGTAACAACAACAGCGGGTACAATCTGTGAGGGCGATAATGCAGAATTGAGTGCAATGGCTACAGGCAGTAGTATTATTTATGACTTTACAAGTACCTATGATCCATCCAATTGGGCGGAAGGGCACAGTCCTTCTACGGATCTAGGAACAATCGATGCTACGGGTGCCCCCAATACACTTGGCATGACTTCCAGTGATGGAGGTAGCTTTGGTATACATATGGTCACATTCACGATCACAGTGCCCTCCAGTGGAAATATTAGTTTTGATTGGGATTATGTAACAACAGACGTAGATGGTCCTTTCTATGATAAGCCTCAATATTCAATTAATGGTGCTGCTTTTGCCAATATTCCAAACTTTGATGAAAATGGATTAGATATACAAGCTGGTTCCTCTACCATCGCTGTAAATGCAGGAGATGTTTTCTCTCTTTCTATGACTGCAACCGATGATATTATGGGTGCTGCGACTACTATATATTCTAATTTTGAGGGTCCGGGACTAGGAAGCTCTGATATAGACTGGTACACAGTTTCTACTGGAGGTACCTCTATTGGTACAGCAAGCAGTGGTGCTACCTTTCCAGTTTCACCTACTACTACTACTACTTACTATGCAGAGGCTGTGGCTTCCGCAAATAGTTGTCCTAGTGCTACTCGTGTGCCAGTTACCGTAAATGTACAAACTTTATCTACCACACCTACAGCAACTCCAGTGATAGGGCATCAATGTCCTAACACTAACCTGAACCTAAGTGCTACAGGTGGTACAGCAGGAACAGGGTCTAGTATCTACTGGTATACAGGTCCAAATGGTTCGGGCACAGCAATGGGTACAGGTGGTAACCTTGCAATCAATACGGGAACAACAGGATCCCAAACTTATTATATACGCAGAGAAGGAACCTGTAATACAACAGCAGATGCTACAGTTACTGTTGATGTTAAGGATTATGTTTATGGTCTAAATGGAGCAAGTTCTGTAACCTATTGTACAGATAATAGTGGTTGGCACCACTTCTACAGTGGCAATGAAATCTTACTGTCTATTCAAGGAGATATCTCTGGTGCAGATCCAGGTTATCCACAAATTTCAATTGCTGACAATGGATCTTTTTTCCAAACAGGTCAAGGTCCTTTTGCGCCTACTTCTTGTGCAGCTTCAGGCTTAACTCCTGGTGAAGAGCGATTTGAAATGAGTAGAAGTTGGAATGTTGACTTTGGACCAACAGGAACCTATAATCCTCCTTATAATGTTCGTTTTTACTATGATCCAGCAGAGAAAGCAGCTATTGAAGCAGCTGCTGCCGCTTGGATTGCAGCTTATCCTGCTTGTGGCTACTCTTACAAGTATAATAGTAGTTCTAACGGTTTTTATTGGTTCAAGAATGCAGGATCTGCCTATACCGCACCTCAATGGGATGGTACGCACCACTCAGGATCTGGAGGAGCAGCGGGTGTATCCTCTACCAATTATTCAGAATGGACAAATGTGACGAGTTTCTCAGGGGGTACAGGGGGAATTATCTTGGTACCTAATTCTCTACTTAATACTGAATGGACATCATTTGATGGTAGTACTAATGGAGAAATTAATACCCTATCTTGGGAATTGGAGCAAGAATCAGCAACGTCTCATTTCAATATCTTACGAAGTAAAGATGGTGTTGTCTTTGAAAATATTGCAACTGTAGCAGCTAAAGGAACGGTAGAACAAGGTACTTCTTATCAATATATTGATGAGCAACCACTGGAAGGTACAAATTATTACAAAATAGAACTGGTTTATCTAAGTCAAAAAACATCTTCTACACATCTTGTAAGTTTAGATATCAAAGCATTCAATACAGGTTATGGTTTTTATCCTAATCCTTCTACAGGAAAAGTTTATTATCAGTATAATGCTAGTAATGAGGATGTATTGAATATAGAAGTGATGGATATGCTTGGTAAAAAACTAAAGGAAGAAACTGTAACTAGCCAAGTTGGTCTTAATGATGTTTTGATTGAACTAGATATGTATCCTGAAGGAAGTTATATGGTTAGAGTCCATAATACAACTACGGATAATGTACATACCTCCAAGATCATCAAGCGTTAGTATTGATATACAATACGCTCTACAGTATAAGTAAGTAAATTCTTCAAGAGCGTAAGTAAATCCACAGCCTAAAAAGGCTGGTTAGCAATAAAAAATGAACCTGAATAATATTTGGGTTCATTTTTTTATATGTGCTACTCTTAGATATTAAGTAGGTGGACATAATTAATTTTATAATAATTCACAAGGTTTTTTGATGCTGAACGAAGCAAAAACCCTGAAGGGCTCAGCAAAGCTAAAAAGAATATTCCTATTACAACTTGGAATAAATTTAAACATGTTTTTATTTAAAAGATCAATTGTACTTCCTTATACAATTGATCTTTGTACTTTTGTATTACAAATTATTATCTAACTCAATACGAACTCATATATCATGCAACCAATTATAGCTCCATCTATCTTAGCTTGTGATTTTACTAAATTAGCTGAGGAAATCCATTTTGTGGATCAAAGTACTGCCGATTGGGTACATTTTGATGTAATGGATGGCGTTTTTGTACCAAATATTAGCTTTGGTTTACCTATCCTAAAGGCTGTAGATAAACTTACAGACAAGATTCTAGATGTGCATTTAATGATTGTGCAACCTGAAAAATATGTGGAAGCTTTCCGTGAGGCAGGTGCCGATATTATTACGGTACATTATGAAGCTTCTACTCATTTGCACAGAACACTTCAGCAGATCAAGGCAACTGGTGCGCAAGCTGGTGTTGCACTCAACCCACATACTCCTGTAAGTGTGTTGTTTGATGTTTTGGAAGATGTAGATTTGGTTTGTTTAATGTCTGTAAATCCTGGTTTTGGTGGTCAGAAATTCATTTATAGAACCTTGCATAAGGTTGAGGAATTGAAAAATGAAATTATCACTAGAAATCTAAAGACTAAGATCGAAATTGATGGTGGTGTAGGTCTGCAAAATGCAGAAAAGCTATTGCAAGCAGGTGCAGATGTTTTGGTCGCAGGGAGTGCAATTTTCAAGGCAGCTAATCGACAAGATGTGATTACACGTATGCAAAATATTGGTAGAGAGAAAATGATTTAAGCTCTAGTTATCTGTAATAAAAAAGGTGCAAAACTTGGTTTTTGCACCTTTTTTATTGTACCTTATAAGAACTATCAATTAATAGCCTCTCGCACTTCTCTAACACTAGAGTCATACATAAATACATCATAAATCTGATAATAAGAACCTGGATTAGAGCAGTATTCAAAAGCAAAAATAGCTAATTCTTTACGCGATTCATCATACATGAATAGTTCTATAATCGACTTTAATTGTTTAACAGTCAAACAATTATACTGCACCAACCCTTTTGCAACAGACAGACGATTGTTGTCATAAGATTCCTTTGTAATTTCTTTCTTAAGAAATTGTAATTCTGTTTCACTGATTGAGCGACAGCCCCAACCTATAACAGGATTTTGATCATTAATTTTAGAAATAACATTTATTAAGAGAGATGCTTTCTTTGGAGAAAAAGACATGAAAAATGTTGCAGCAACAAATAGGGTAAATATACTGAGTGTTGATTTCATTGGGAGTTTATTTTTTAATATATAATAAGTCTAGTTCAAATAGTTACACTTTTTAAATAGAGAATTTTAGATCTGTAAACTCCATATATCAAATATCTCGCCTAATGAAAACTTAAGTTATTTTTTAGGATAAGGTTTTAGAATCATAGCTTCATTTTCTAATCCTATTGGATATAATTTAATTCGCTTCTTCTTCAATTTATCAATCTGAAACTTTTCTTCACTAGCACCTTTTGTATAAAGGATAATCTGCGATTTTTGGTCTGATTTTTTCCATTTGCTTGTCTCCTTTCCCATTGGAAATTCTAGACTAAAAGTACCATCTTTATCAATACTAATCTTGGTTTCCATTTCTTCCCATTCTTGGGGAGTTGCATCTGTTGACCAACTTTCGATCTTCCAATCTCCAATATAAAATTGCGCACTTACAGCTTTCGTCAATAGTACCAAAACTGCTACTAACAGATAATTTTGAATGAGTTTCTTCATTATAAATTTGTCTCTTTTTAGGTTAAAAAATTAGTTTTTTTGAAGCTGAAAAGCTTCTTGTTTTTTCATTGTATCATCATAGATAAGCATCCAATATATACCTAAGGATAATTCTTTTAGATCAATTACATTTAGATTATTATTTAGAACTCCATGTTCCACAACTTGACCCAAATTATTCATTAAAGCATAAGAGAATGAGTTTTTTAGATCTAGTTCTGTTTGTATATAAATTACATCCTGACTCGGATTAGGATATAATTTAAAAGTAGGCATTAGCTCTATTTCAACTACTGATGTTGATACTAGACTTGTACTATCTTTAGTCAAATAACCATCTGTATTATTAGAAGTTGCATAACCTACCCCAACTATATTCCCATTGGATTCTTCCATTACACCATAGAGATAAATAGTTCCTGTAGAATCTGCAAAATACTCTGTAGATACCGTATTTCCTAATGCATCCAATTCTAGTAATAAACCTTGGTTGGATCCCCAACCTGCTAAGGCATAGCCCCCTGTACTCAACTCAATAGCTTCTCGGATAATATAGCCTTCCACAATATAATCCTTCACCCAAACGGTATCAAAATTTTGATCAATTTTGATAATTTCTTCTGTACTAAATAGAAAATAACCATTGTCTAAAGTTCGCATTCCTCGAATAATAAATTCACCGACTTCTCTATAATTCTCTAAGCCTCCCTGAGGTGTCAGTTCCTCTATAAATCCTCTACGATCTAATCCATTGGCTTTGGTCCCCATAGCAATATAATTGCCATTAGGTAGTTCCTCAATAGTTGAAAATCGATAATTGGTTAATGCTAATGTTGGAGTAAGCGTACGTGTCCAAATAGTGTCTCCATTGGCATCGAATTTAACTAAATAGGCTTGATGAACAGGTAAGGTATCTAAATATCCTGCTGCTAGATAATGTCCGTCTGAGGTTATGGTTACATCAAAAAAGGAACGATCTGTGTAGTTTTTTTCCCAAACTAAATCACCACTAGCATCTACTACTGCACAATAATTACCACCTGCTACAAAATAACCTCCTGTTCCAATTTCCTCTACAGCATCTATATCAGCATCTATATTGGGGTATCTTCTAGACCACAAGGTATCTCCTATCGCATTTGTCTTGACTAGCCAAGGTGCTACTGTCGAAAATGAAGCATCCAAAGACTGCCCACCTGCCATGATAAATCCACCATCTGAGGTATTTATACCTGTGTAAAAATACTCATAAGGAATAACTCCACCGTAAGTTGTTCCTATACTGGGTTGTGCATGAATTTGACTAGAGAATAGGATGATTACTATAAAGAATAATGATTTCATGGCTATATTATTTATCTAAGTAATTTTCATTAAAAATAAATAACCCGATAAATCCTAAAAGGTTGGTAGCATAAAAAAGTGCAAGATTTGATTTTAAATCTTGCACTTTTTTCATAGAAGTCCCATCATTATTGGTTTTATTAGTGCTTTTGTACTTGAAAAACCTGTTGCTGTTTATTCTAAATAATAAATTATATCCACTTACTTAAGTAAGTAGGTGGACATAATTAGTTATTGAATAAGTAAATTAGAATTTTTGATGCTGAACAAGGCAAAAACCCCGAAGGGCTCAGTGAAACTAACCCCGAAGGGCTCTACGAAGTAAACCCCGAAGGGCTCAGTGAAACTAATT
>JAKVCT010000359.1 GCA_022448995.1 Saprospiraceae bacterium | reverse complement strand
TCTGTCCACTTCGTGGCTATCCCTACGTTTAGCTTCGCTGAGCCCTTCGGGGTTTTCGCCTCGTTCAGCATCAAAAACTCTTGTGAATTATTATAAACTTAATTATGTCCACCTACTTATATTTTGGGAAATAAACAGACCAAAGCTTAACTGTTCTTATATGGTGAGGTTTTGGTCTGTATTTGTTTGATATTGCTCCTATTTATAAATAAGACTCTATGTTTTTTGATTTGAAAGATAGGAATACTCTCATTCCTCGACCTAAACATAAAAAAATTGCCAAAGATACTTTGGATATTTTAAACCTATTCTAACATTCTCTACATGAAATTCTATCTAATTCTAAGTCTATTTATATACGCATCCATTAATATGTCTGCACAATCTTTTTTCTCAGGATATTTACTCAATAAGGATAAGGATCGGCTAGAAGGTGCTAAGGTGTTTTGGAGCGATTGGGAGGATAAGATTCAGCCTGTAACAGTGAATAAGGAAGGTTATTTTAAGTTAGAACGACCTAAGACAGAGGAGAGGCATGTTTTGGTTATTCAACATCCCAAGTATAATAAGGTGTATTGGTGGATTCCTGAAGATAAAGAGAATGATTTGTGGTATGAGATAGAAGGGGAAGAGCAGGTTTCGGCTCAAGAGTTATTGGAGAAGGCTCGGTTTAGTTATTGGGAGCATAATGTTCCTGGTACAGATAAACCTTCTAGTTGTGATTGTGATTATGAATCGGTAACCTTGGAACTTAAAGATGATTATACCTTCATTTACACCATCCAAAAAGGTCGACTAAGTCCATCTATAGAGGTAGAATATGGAACATGGAGTTTGGAAGATGGTTATGATGGATTCCGAAGATTGAAATTGAATACTATAGAAGTTGATTATAGTCAAAGTAAGTATAAAGCAGTGATCTTATCCGATCAACAAAAACAGAAAAAGCCAAAAGCACGACAAAAACAGGAGCGTCGGCATAGTTTCGAGGTGCTTTCGGCAAGAGAATTACGTGATGGGAATCATATTTTAGATTAGACTTATTCTGTAGTAGTGTTTTGTGCTTTGAAGTGTCTACTTGCAGCAATAATTGCAAATACTACTCAGGGAGGCAAGATTATTAGTATATACATGAATCCTAAATAAGTAAGTGATCACAATTAACTATAGTTAATTCAATCAGCCTTTTTGTGTCTAACTTCGTTAAAAATACTCGCCATAGCTAGGGTGGCAGCGTAGCTCGCCACTAGTCGGCTTCGCCTCTGTCCACTTCGTGGCTATCCCTACGTTTAGCTTCGCTGAGCCCTTCGGGGTTTTCGCCTCGTTCAGCATCAAAAAACCTTGTAAATTATTATAAAATTAATTACGTCCACCTACTTACCACGAAGACAGGATAATATACAACCCATTAACAATCAGTATTATATATTTATGGCATCAACATTAACAAAAGTCCGTGTAGATAAATGGTTATGGTCTGTTCGTATTTTTAAAACTCGAACGATGGCAGCCAATGCTTGTAAAACAGGTAAGGTGAAAATAGATGGAGTCAATCTAAAACCAGCTTATATGGTACAGAGAGGAGAAATCTTACAGGTCAAAAAAGATGGATTTAATCTAGCCTACAAGGTAGTAGACTTAATTGAAAAACGCGTTTCTGCGACTTTGGCAGCTCCTTGTTATGAAAATTTAACTCCAGAAGAAGAGTTGAATAAGTTCAAAAACTGGTACTTGGTCAATAAACAAACAGAAATACGTGATAAAGGTACTGGGCGACCAACTAAACGTGATCGTAGGATGATTGATAAACACAAGGGTCAATAATAGCTTAAACTGTCGTAAAAATAAAAGTCTCACAAAACATTCTTAAACGTTGATAGAAATGTTAACTGTTCAATTACACAATCACAAATCCATAATTTGGACTTTACTTCTAGGGATTATATCCTGTACACCTCTTACAAATCTACATGCTAATTTTCCTGACTCGTTTTGGAAAGAATTAGGTGATGAAAAAGTATACACTTACATTCAGAAATATCAGCATATTGCTATTGCAGAAATGGATCGAATGGGGATTCCTGCAAGTATCAAAATGGCACAGGGTATTTTAGAGTCGGGAAGTGGACAGAGTCAACTCGCACAGAAGGGGAATAACCATTTTGGGATTAAATGTGGAGGGAAATGGGAAGGTGAAACTTATTATGCTTGGGATGATGAGGAAGCTAAATCTTGTTTTCGAGTCTATGATAGTGCAGAGGAGTCTTATATTGCACACAGTGAATTTTTGACTGATCCTAAAAAAGATTATCGTTATGGCCCTTTGTTCAAACTAGAAAAGACGGACTATAAAGGTTGGGCAAATGGTTTGCAAAAAGCAGGTTATGCAACTTCCAAAACTTATGCAAAGAAGCTAATTTCAGTCATTGAACGTTATGAGTTATTCAAACTAGATTATCTAACGACACAGATGTATGCTGTGACAGATGAAGAATTAGAACGAGAGCTGGGGATTGTCAAGGAAGAACCCCTAACATTATTTGACCAAATTCGTCAGGAAGATCAAGACTCTGTGCAAACAGAGGAGATCATCTTAGTGTCTGATCCCTTGGGCTCTGGAGCAGATCTTGAAGTTGTTAATTTGACTTTGAACAAATTTAAGGTTAATGACTTGAATACTGTTTTTGTACAACCTGGAGATGATCTTCAGAAAATAGCTCATCGTTATAAGTTAAATAGTAAGAAACTAAGTAAGTATAATGAATTGCCCAAAGGTGTATTATTGAAACCAGGACGATACATTTTCTTGGAGAAGAAGAACAAGAAATATGAAGGGTTGTATCCTACTTATTTGTCCAAAGAAGGGGAAAGTCTTTGGGATATTTCTCAACGTTATGGTATTCGATTGAAATGGTTACAGAAACTAAATCCCAAGTATAAAACAACATCTCCTTCCAAGGGAACGCGGATTTTCTTAAAAGCTTAGCCATTTCATCTACTGATAAAGTTCTCTACTAATCCATAATTTATTGACTTCTTTAGCTTCTAACCTTATGTTGCGTGTACTCATTTTTAGTGTGTTGTGTATGAATCTATCCATAGTTAATCTGAATGCTCAGGAAAAGAAATTCCCCAAAGGGCATGACTTTGAGTGGAGTTTACACAGCGGTTTTTGGCTTATACATACACCAACTATTGTACTTCCTTTGCAGCGAGCAGCATTAGGCGGTGAATTTGCTTGGGAGTGGAACGCTTATGGAAAACAGCATTGGGGATGGCGATGTGGTTATCCAAAATTAGGGGTAGCTTTGTCTTATATGGATTTTGGTCAAGACCAACTGGGTATGGGAATAGGGTTGCAAGCTCTGGTAAGTGCTGATTTTATTAAGACCAAAAACTGGCGTATTTATGGTCGTTTGGCAACTGGTTTTGCCGTTATTAACAAGCCTTATCACCCCAACAAAAATCCTGTAAACAATGTTATTGGTTCTTACTTAAACAATAATACATCCTTTCGTTTGGGAGCGAGTATTTATCTAGGTAAGCATATGGAACTACGACCTTCTGCTAGTTTTACGCATTATTCTAATGGGGCCTCTCAATTCCCTAACTTGGGGATTAATATTCTCTCTTTTCATATGGGATTTTGTTACAAGTTCAATCCAATTACTTTGGAGGAACTTCGCCTAGATAGACAATTGCGTAAAGCAGAATTTGAGTGGAACAAACGTGTGCAGTTTTGTGGTATACTAAGTGTTGGTTATCGAGAAAGTGAAGGTTGGAAAGGACCCAAATATCCTATTTTTGTAGGGTCTTTTGATGCAGGAATGTATGTAGCACGCAATAATCGTCTGAAGCTAGGGATAGAATATGAATACAATGCATCCTCGCATCATTTCTTTCGCCAACTAGGTGTTTATGATGAATCTAAGTTGAAACTAAAGTCTAGCCGAGTAGCAGCCTTTATTGAAGATGAGATTTTAGTTGGACGTTTTGGGATAAACTCACGTCTAGGTTTTTACTTGACTAGGGATGAGCTACAGCCAATGTTTATGTTTGTACGTCTCACGATAAGATACTACTTTACAGACCCTTATCAAAAAGGAAAGGTTGCTCCTTGGGCTGGAATTTCACTCAAAGCACATATGCTAGATGCAGAATATTACGCATGGGTAATAGGGGTTAACTTCTAGGGAATTCTAATTCTAATTCCAAACTTTGAACTACTTATTTATTTTCTGTATTTTTGGTTTTTGTGGATATAATTTATATTACACTCTGAAGTTGTTTAAGAATTAAATTTAATGCAGAAATTTAGATGATTTTTAAATCACTTCTCTATTAATTACACTGTAACATGATTTTTTAATATTTTATTGATAGAGTATTAATTAAGTAGATAGCCACAATTAATTTGTATTTAATTCAATCAGCCTTTTTGCGCTGTACTTTGTTAAAAAGCCTCGTGATAGCGGTGCTATCCCTGCGTTTTTCGCCTCGTTCAGCATCAAAAAATCTTGTGAA
>JAKVCT010000358.1 GCA_022448995.1 Saprospiraceae bacterium | reverse complement strand
AATATAAGATTGAATGCTATAAAAATGCGTTGTACTTTTGTAGAACAACTGGTAATTAATGGTAGATGTTTTAATTGAAAGTCCTATACTACTGCTGGTCCTAATAGGAGGATTGGGCTTTGGATTAGGCAGAATAAGTTTTTTAGGAATACGCCTAGGGCCTGCAGCAATACTTTTCACAGGGCTGTTATTTGGAGGGCTTAGCAATGAATTTCATATTCCTGAGATCATCATTCTTTTGGGTCTCGCAATATTTCTCTATAGTCTGGGACTTAGCAATGGTCCTGCCTTTTTTCAAAACCTTCAGAAAAGTGGGAAACGAGATATCTTCTTCATCCTTCTTATGAATACTCTTTCTCTGCTCTTAGCTTTCGGCGTGTATTATTTGTTTCAATTTAATCAGGGTGAGATCAGTGGAATGTTGGCAGGAAGTGGTACTAACACAGCCGCACTTGCGGGGTTTCTCGATATGGTCCGCAGTAGGGCTTCTGAACTTTTGGATTATCAAGCCACAGCTCAAGATGGAGTTATTGGATACTCTCTAACCTACCCCATGGGAGTAATGGCCTCCATAATGGCCATTATCGTCATGGAAAAACTCTTCAGGATAGACTATAAAAAGGAAGAACGTAGCTTGAGCTCTGAATATCCTGTCAAGCAATCGGTAAATAGTATGGCTTTGCGGATAAATAATCCGGAGGTTTGTGGATTTAATATTAGAGATCTAAAGCGTCTACATAAACTGAAAATTGTATTTGGACGATTGAAGCGGGGAGATGCTATTGATCTGGTGCATTTCGATACTCGCTTTCAACTTGGAGATGAGGTGAGTATTGTGGGAGATGCTGAAGAGCTTGAGCGAGTGCAACCCCTATTCGGGGAAGTACTTCCCTATAGCTTATCAGACAATAGGGCGGAATACGACACCCGAAGGGTCTTTGTCAGTAATCCGAATATAGCAGGTGAGAAGTTGGCTAGTCTGAATTTAAACGAGCGATTTGCTGCCATTGTAACTCGAGTGATGCGTGGAGATCTAGATATTTTGGCCAATAATAATACCATTTTGGAGCTCGGAGATAGGGTAAGAGTGGTTGCAAAGCGATCAGATATAAAAGCGATTAAATCTTTCTTTGGAGATTCTTATGAGAGCCTAGCTACGATCAATTTATTTTCTTTTGGAATAGGTCTGGCGCTAGGGTTATTGTTGGGTATGATAACCTTCGAATTGCCAGGAGGTGTAAGCTTTCGTTTAGGGTATGCCGGAGGGCCCCTTATAGTAGGTTTGCTTTTGGGAAATATGCGAAAAACAGGAAGTATCGTATGGTCACTCCCCTATGGAGCCAATATTACATTGCGTCAGGTAGGACTTATGTTTTTACTTGCGGGTATTGGTGTGAATAGCGGGCATACATTTATGGAGACCATACTTACAGAGAAGGGGTTAGTCATATTTTTAGGCGGTACCATCATAAGTATATGCACGGCAGTATTTTCCTTATGGATAGGGTATAAGTTGTTTAAAATTCCTTTTTCGATACTGTGCGGTATTGTCTCCAATCAACCAGCGATTTTGGATTATGCGGTCAGTAAAACAGGAAATAAACTGCCTTACGTTGGATTCATATTGATGTTACCTATATCTTCTGTTATGAAGATCATATATGTACAACTTATCTTCGCAATACTCAGCTAGGGAGCAAAGAAAAAGGGTCGACAGAGATACCTAAAACTAAATGAATCTTTAGGCTTTAAAATGGAACATCGATCATTAATACTGCCGACCCGGCATGTGTAGGACATTATTCTTTTTTAGAATGTATTAGCAGGAACTGTTCAAGAATAATGCAGGCTTTAGATCTTTTCTTTCCATCCTTATCCTCATATACATTGTAGTTAAGCTTCCCTTCAAGGAAGACTTTAGAGCCTTTCTTTAATAACTTTAAAGCTAACTCTGCAGTCTTTCCAAAAGCTACAATTTCGTGCCATAAGGTCTTCTTTTTCTTATGAGAACCATAGCCTTCATTGGTAGCTATAGAAAAGCGAACTATTAATAAATCGTTTTTGGATTTAAAGGAAATAGGATCTTTGCCAAGGTGACCCAGAAGCCTTATTTTATTAAACTTCATAATTATAGGTTTTCATGATAAAATAAAATTTGATTTAGGAAAGGTTTATTAAATCAGCCCTTTGGACTGATACCAGCAAGATTGCAGTTGATACTCGCATTTGGTGCGGGTTGAGAAAAAAAACTGATTTTTTCTTTCAATAATTATAAATCAGGAAAAGAGGTGTGGAGCAATAAATAACCTAGGTCTTTTGAGTCTTTAACAACCATTAAGAACATTATAGTTGTCATTTAGAACAAAGTAAGCTGTAGAATTAAACTAGCTTTTCTTATTCACTAATTTCGATATATAACACGAGGAGGTTACATTGTACAAAGGAATTAAAAATGGATACTATGTATTCATTTTTAATTCCTTTGTATTCATAAAAAGCTTGAGAAGAAATCTTCCTGATATTTTCTCTCTAAGGTAATTTAAGCAGTGCTCCCCTTTTTTTAGATAAACTAAAAACTCGCTTACCTATTCTTCTTTCATACTCACTCATATTGAGAGTCCTTTCTTCTATCATACAGCATGTAGTGATTTTACTATTGTACACTCCATAGGAGTAAGTAAATATTTTATTATGAATTTTTTTTATAAAACACATAGGGGAGAGAGAAGATTGTTTGTGAATTTTGACTACAATATAGAGCTTATAGAGAAGGTAAGAGCTGTTCCTGGGAGACGTTATAGTAGTAGTTATAATGCTTGGCATTTTCCATGCGACAGGGGTACCTGGTATTTATTAAAAGGAATATTCCCTACTATCGGAGAGATGATTACTCCTGATTTTTATGACCTAAAAGAGGAGGAGGTTCATCCTTTTGCTCCAGATGAGTTAATTGATATAGACAAGGAACAGTCTAAAAATAAGACTAAAGACCGAGTCATACATAGGAATACCTTGACATTCATCCAACAGAATGCGGTAGAAGACTTAATAAAAAAGTTGGAAGTAAAACGGATGAGTGAGAATACCATAAGGACGTATAGTTCACTATTCTCTCAATTTTTACTATACATTAAACGAGACAATTTAGAGTGCGTGAGCACTAAAGATGTTGAGGATTATCTTCTACACATGTATCACACAAAGGGTATATCTGAAAGTTATATGAATCAAATTATTAATGCCATCAAAGCCTATTACGAAAAAGTATTAGGATGGCCCAAGTTGCGCTTTGAGATAAAACGTCCTAAGCGTCCTTTTCAGGCAATACGACCACTCACAAAAACAGAAGTTAAAGCATTATTTGATTCAGTAAATAATCTGAAGCATAAGTGTATTCTTATGTTAATATATTCTGCGGGTTTGCGTATTAGCGAAGCCTGTAATCTGCGGGTCAAAGACTTATTTTGGGAAAGGGGACTTATACATGTTGTGAGAGCAAAAGGAAAAAGAGATCGATATACTATTATGGCAGAAAAAATGGTTCCAATTCTCAAATACTATAAAAAGAAGTATAAGCCAAGGTATTACTTATTTGAAGGACAAAATCCAGCTATGCCTTATAGTCCAAGATCCGTACAACAATTTTTCGGACGGGCAAAAAAGAAATCTGGGATATATCCTGGTGCAAGCGTGCACACTCTAAGGCATACATTTGCCACCCATTCAATGGAGCAAGGTATGAGTATAAAAGAGATTCAGATGCTTCTAGGGCATAAAAGCATAAAAACTACCTCAAAATATATCTATGTAAATTCTAAAAACTTTGATGGTAAAATAAGTCCATTTGATGCTCTAGATATAAAACTTGATACATAGCATTTTTATAACGAATATTTATTTCGTAAATTAGAATTAAAATAAAACATATTTGTATAAAACTAAATTAACATCAGGCTACTAAACTATAAAGTGTAGTTTGGTTGGTTAACCTTATACTTTTTGGAGGTGTTGGTGGTATACATAAACATCATCTACACATTCCGATAGTAAGGTGTTATGACCAACCTTCACACTTCGAAAAGCGGTAAAAGGAATAAGAACATATAAAAAAGGAGTAGTCCCATCTAAAATAGGTTAAGGTTACGAATAGAATAACAAAGAAACCTATAATAACTAAGAATTAATTATTAAATTAAAAGAGTAAAAAAGAAAAGGAAATTAGCACTAAATAAGAGCAACGAATCAGAAGAGAGGAAATCGTTAAAAGAACAAGAAATGTTCGAGAGAATGGGGGATATGTTGCGACTTAAGAAGGGCGAAGCCTTATCTAGATTAAGAAGAATAATAAAACTGGTCATAACAATAGTGTATACTGTCATGTAGTCTTAGGCCTCCAGGACGTATACACAAAGGACGTTGTGCTTCATTAAGGAAAAAATTCATGGCAAGTATTGACAGAGCAGATTGGCATTATGGTGGTGATTATCCAAAGGAATTGCCAATAGAAAATGGAGGAACTCCTATTG
>JAKVCT010000357.1 GCA_022448995.1 Saprospiraceae bacterium | reverse complement strand
AAGTACCGTTTACCCGAAAAGCATCGCTTTCCGATGGTGAAATATGAGCTTTTGCCTCAACAACTGCTCTATGAAGGTACCATCACAGAAGCCAATCTTTTTGCACCTCAACCTATCAGCGAACATTGGATTTTGCGGACACATGCAGCTACTTACTGGGAGGACTTGAAGAATTTAACACTGCATCCTAAGGCTGCTCGCAAAATTGGTTTTCCACTAAGAAGAGATCTAATCGAAAGAAGTAAAGTCATTGCACAAGGTACGATTGACTGTGCTATGTATGCGCGTCAATATGGAGTGAGTCTGAATGTAGCAGGTGGAACACATCATTCTTTTTATGATCGGGGAGAGGGTTTTTGTTTGTTGAATGATATTGCAATTGCTTCAAATTACTTGCTAGATAAAGGAACAGTGCGTAAAATCTTAGTTGTGGATTTAGATGTGCATCAAGGCAATGGAACAGCAAAACTCTTTGAAAATGAACCTCGTGTGTTTACCTTTTCTATGCATGGTGCTTCAAATTATCCACTGCGCAAGGAAAAATCTGATTTGGATATTGGACTAGCTGATGGGACAGATGATGAACCTTATTTGCGCATTTTACATAATTATTTACCACTACTTATAGAAAGAGAGCAACCTGATTTTATCTTTTATCTCTCTGGTGTAGATATTTTGTTGACGGACAAACTAGGACGTTTAGGCTTGAGTTTACAAGGTTGCAAAATGCGTGATGAATTTGTTTTTGAGTGCTGCAAACATTATCAAATTCCTGTAGCAGTAAGCATGGGTGGAGGCTACTCTGAGCGTGTTGCTCTGATTGTGGATGCGCATGCAAATACTTACCGAGCAGCAGAATCTATCTTTTTTTAATTTAGAAACACCATCTACATCCATTCCAAATTCCAAATTCAGCCATTCCGCATTCAAAATTGATACTTGCCGAGCTACAGCTTAATTTTTCATTATTAATTTTTCATTATTAATTATCTTAATTATCTTGTCAGACAGTAAATAATCATTATACGAATTTAAGAGCACATCTAAATTTACTCTAAAATGTAATATGAAAGCTCTTTTTTCGCTATACTACGCCTATTTTAACAAATACAATAATTTTAGACATACTCTAAATACATGCAACAACTAAGCATACCTTATCAAATTGTCAGAGTTGGTTTAGAAACAAGCGAGAACGAACTTTCCTATCCACTATTGGACAAAGGACTGACTCGAGTCAATATTCCGAACTACATGTTGGCAGGTGATTTTGGGAAGAAATACCAGAAGAATATTATCAATGAAGGCGATTACGTCAATATACTGAATCAATATATAGAGGGGGATTTCATTGCTAAAAAAATTGAGGTTAGATTCAGAGCGCCTAAAAAGAATATCTCTTTCCAAGAATTAGAGCTAGAATTCTACTATTTCTGTATGGAAACTGAAAGAGGTTGGTGGGCGATTGTTCCTGTATTGGGTTTGGAGTCTTTTATTGAGAACGAGGAGGATATAGAAAATATCATCAGAGAAGCGATTCAATTAGAGTTTATTCGGAATAAACGCCTAGATACTTTACAGAATGTAATTTCTACGATTTGGTACGAGGAACCTAAATTATATACAGAGCAAGTGAAGCTTAAATTCTATACACCAATGGAATTGGAGCGTCTCCAAGAGGAGGAGAAGAAACTTTTATTGCCTAAAGTAGCAAGCAAGATTCATTCACCTAGACAGGTTTTATTTGGTTATGAAGATTATCTAAAACAGATTGATGAAATCCTAAAGGGGAAATTCAATCGAAATATACTTTTGGTTGGACGCTCAGGAGTTGGAAAAACAACCTTGGTTTGGGAAGTAGCTCGTCAGCGTGTTAAACGTGGCGTTAAATCTAATATTTGGGAAACGACAGCAGCCACTTTGATTAAGGAGTTGACTGGAATGACAGGTTGGCAAGAAAATTTATCTCTCTTGTGCCAGGAATTGGCCTCTCGAAAGGATGTCTTGTTTATACGCAACTTCTTAGAGTTGTTTGAAGTAGGTCAGTATGAAGGGAATAGTGTGAGTATGGCAGAATACTTCCGTGAATATATTGCTAGAGGTGAGGTGAATTTAATTTCGGAGTGTACCAATGAAGAGTTAGCGCGAATTGAAGCACGTTATCCAAACTATACTAATTTATTTCAAGTTCTACGAATTGAAGAACCCAAAGAAGGTTTAGAGGATATTATTCTCAAAAAAGTACAAGACATTGCTGCCAATGAAGAATTGCTAATTAGCTCTGAAGCTATCAAAGAAACCATTCGTTTAAACCGAAGATATACACCTTACTCTGGTTTTCCAGGCAAGCCAATTCGCTTTTTGGAGTCTGTTTTGTTGGGACAAAAATCCTTAGCACAGACAGACAAGGCAAGCGCCCGAATCAACAGAACAATGGTGATCAGTGCTTTCTGTGAAGAAACAGGAATGCCGACCTTCATGGTAGATCCAGTTGTGCCAATGGAACTGAAAGAGGTGCAAAATTTCTTTACAACGAATGTATTTGGACAGGATCATGCCATTGATTCCATCGTAGATTTATTAGCATCTGTGAAAACTGCATTATTGCGTCCAGACAAACCTATTGCGTCATTCTTATTTATAGGTCCTACAGGTGTGGGTAAGACAGAAATGGCTAAGGTTTTAGCAGAATTTATGTTTGGGAGTCGCGACAAGATGATTCGTTTTGATATGAGTGAGTATTCTACTCCTTATGCCGTATCGCGTCTAACTGGAGAATCCTACTTTTCGGATGGTTTATTGACTTCTGCCGTGCGTAGAGAACCCTTCTGTGTATTGTTGTTTGATGAGTTAGAAAAAGCAGATGCCTCTTTCAATGACTTATTATTGCAGATGTTAGGCGAGGGACGTTTGACTGATAGTCAAGGTAAATTGGTGAATTTCTGTAGTACCATTATCATTATGACTTCAAATATTGGTGCACGCAAATTGCAGATGAATCGCATTGGTTGGAATTCTACCCTAGACAACGTTTCTATTGCAGATCATTTTGAACATGAGGTACGCAAGTATTTTCGTCCAGAGATTTACAACCGTATTGATCAGATTATTCCATTCTATCCTCTATCCAAAGAAGTCGTTCGATTTGTGGTTGATCGAGAGTTAGAATTATTTAGAAAACGTGAAGGAATATTACATCGAAATATTGAGTTTAATGTAGCAGATAATTTATATAATCATTTATGTGACTTGGGGTATAACCCTAAATATGGTGCAAGGGCTTTGCAGCGTACGCTTAATGAGCAGTTGATTAATCCATTAGCTCAAGGGCTGAATGAATTTGGCTTTGAGGAAAAACTAGTGGTAGATGTAGATTTGGAAGATGGGCAAACATTAATCCGTATAGAAACAGATCCCCTCAAACTAGAACTCATTATTGAGGAATTGACTCAGAACGAGTTTATGGATTATGCGAGTGAGTTACGGTACAAGATTTTTCAATTGAGAGAAGGTCAGTTTTGTGTGCGTTTGTCCAGTGAATTGTCTATTATGGAACGTCAGAAAAAGAAGGACGAAAAGAAGTTCTGGCGATCTGAAACAAATGCCTTGAATTACTCGCGTTATTTAGCCATGTTGGATAAAATTTCTAAACATACTCAAGAGATTGAAGGCTTGGAATTGGAAATGGCATTGGTCACTATGGGCTTGAAGCCAATGAATACAAATCTCTATGATGATATCAAGGATTGGGATACTCAATATTTTAAGCTTAAGCTAGAATTATTGGGACTTTTAGAACCTCAATCAAACCGGTTATACATGGAAATCTATGGGGAACCGTCCAAGCATTTCTTCAAAATTTACAAAGAAATTATAGAAGAAAAAGAATATGATTGTAATATCCAAACTATCTGGTACAACGAGGAGCTATATAACAGAGTGGTAGAGTGTACATATGAGGAAGCTATCTTGTTAGATGGGATAGAAAAATGGAAAGGGTATGGGGCAAAATCAAGAAAAGAGGTGGTAAAACGTAAGAATCAGGAGTATTACTACAAACCTTATATAGATAGTGATAAAACAAGGCTGAAGCCTGAGAAAAAAGGTGATGTATTCTTAGGATTTAATTTAGAAATTAAGGGTTTAGGTGCAAATCTATACTTGGAAAAAGAGAGTGGAATTCATAAGATTGAGGTTGCCCCCAATAACTATGAATATTGTTTGATCAAGGCACAAGACCAAGCTTTCAAGACACCAAATACTATTCATCATAAGAACTTTTTGGGCAAACAACCCAAGCCTAGGCGAAGCTATCACGAGATTAGGGTAGAAGATACAGAGTTTAAATTTCCTAAACGTGAAGTGTACGAAAATGAACGTGTGCAATTTTTGATTACGATGTTAGATGAGTATTTTTCTAAGCGTCTAGATAATATCCTAATCTAACCATAATATACAGCGGTTTTAGTGCTTATTGATACAAACTGTAGTCTATAGATTTTTTGAGTATTAATTATGTCCACCTACTTAAGTAGATAGCCACAATTAATTTGTATTTAATTCAAGCAGCCTTTTTGCGCTGCAC
>JAKVCT010000356.1 GCA_022448995.1 Saprospiraceae bacterium | reverse complement strand
TTAGTGGAAATGGGCAAAGGAAAATTAGAAAAAAATGGGCGATTCTATCGCTTTAAAGCTATCTTTAATTCTCCTCCTGATCATCCCCCCAATGATGATGATAATCCTAATCCGACCTCCGGTCCTAAAACCCCAAATAATCCTAATCCTCCTTCCGATCCTAACCCCCCAAATAATCCCACAGGAAATGGAGAGGAATTAAAGGAAAATCAAGGTCAAGAAACTGATATTAACCCTGTTAATACAGAGCCACCCCAAACGAATAAGACAGAAGCGACCAATCTAGTTTCATTAACTTCTGATGTCGCCGACCCATCACCCCAAGGAGAAGTCAAACATACAAACAAAAATGCTGTAAAAAATCAACCAATGATGACAGATAATGACCCAGGTAACTGTCAATCAACTCAACCCCCGATGGGAAACCGAGCCGAAGGGGTGACACAGGTGACAGAAGCTCAAACCCATACAGGAGATGCTGTATCACCGTCACCATCCCCTGAAGTGTCACCAGTGACAATAGAGACTGACTCACAATCATCGACCATTAACCCGACTCAATTAAACCCAGTAAAAACAGAAGAAACCCAAGATACTTTTATTAATAAAAAAGGTATTGATTCTGAACTTGAAACCGAAAATGATAGCGAAAAAAATCTCCATTGGTTACTTCAATATTTAGCAGATTTAGAATCGAGTCCTGCTCCCCATACAAGATTCACATCTAATGATCAATTAAGGGAGTTATTTAATGAGGCTCAACAAAAATTTAATAACTGTTGGGAACAATTACAACAGATTTGTCCTGATTATCGAGAGCGTCTTAGTACGGCGTATGGGATTGTTAGTCAGCTTATTAGCTGACTCGAATAGGTATAGATAAGCGATAATCATTAATTAAGGAGGACAAAAATGATTATGGTAGAATAACAACAAAAAGAATAAATGTCTGAAATAGCTATTTTTTTCCTTTTGAGGGAATGCCACACTGTTGCTGTGGGCAAGAAAAAAGACAATCATGTTTAGCTTGGTTTACTCTGGCGATCACAGCCTCAAATCAATGTTTTCAAGCTATATAGCATTGGTTAAAGTTTCATAATATAAAATTGAGTAAACAGTTTAGGTTGATTGTATTATCTCTTAAAGTACCATTCCCCCTGTGTGTCTGAGATTAGACTATATTTAAGTATGTCACTAGATTAAACATAAATGAAAGCTTTTTTAGAAGAAATATCTCCTAATCCCATCCCCAGTCAAGGGCAAATGACTTATAAGTTATCCAATAGTAGTCGTTTGATTATTGGACGTGAACCAAGTCAATGTCAAATAGTTCTCGATTCCAATTATTATCAATGTGTTTCTCGAACTCATCTAGAAATTCGTCCGATAATTCCCCAGACTCCTCATGCTCAATTAGCATGGGAAATTAAGGATTTGGGTAGTGCTAATGGTACTTATGTCAATAGAAGTCGTCTGCGAGGTAATCAAATTTTACGCCCTGGCGATCGCATTCGGTTAGGGAAAAAAGGACCTGAATTTATGTTTAATATTCAGGCAGGAGGAAAACCCTTTACCCCCCAAAATCAAGCTGTACCGTCAACGGTATATGAAAGTAGCTATCTAGCACAAACTAAAATGAAATCCAAATCAGTACTTCCACCCATTAAGCATGATTCTACTAAGTATAGTTCCACTAAATATAATTCCACCAAATACAATTCGCCTCCTCCATCTCCTCCTCCTCAAGGTAATTCTAACTCTGACTCATGGTGGAAAATTATCTTAGGTATTGTATTTGGTATTTTTGTTCTTTATTTGATAACCAATCAATCTCCACCACCACAACAATCTCAAAATCCACCATCAAATCCTCAACAACCATCATCTCCTGGTAGTCCAACTATAAATAAACAAGTACTAGAAAACTATTTTGATATTGATTTCAGTAATTCTAAGAAGGAAGAAACTGAAATTACTGATATAGGAAAGGTCGAACTAGTCAAAGTTCCAGTCACTGCTAAAACCGATATTGAGGTACCTCTAGGAAGTGTTGGTTGTAGATATTATGATTCTCAAGGAAATCAATTACATAATCCGTTGCCAATACTATTTGATCCTGAACAATTTACATCAGGACAACAAGGAATAATGATTCTTCCTATTCCCTTAAGCATAAAATCTCAGCTAACAAACGTAGAAATATTGGTAGCCAATTGAAGAACCGTTATTATCCCTGATCTACCTATGGCTGACATAAGGGATTCTGAGTATCAGTTACCTGAAACCCCTAACCACTTAATACCGTTAAAATCATGAGTGCATATATTCAACAAAAAACTCCTAATCCTATCCCAGGACAAGGACAAATAAACCAACGTTTATCAACAAACCATTCTCTTACTATTGGTAGAGAACCTAGTAGATGTCAAATAGTGCTTGATTCTAACTATTATCAGGGAGTCTCACGGGTTCATGTAGAAATAAAGCCTGTTAAATATCCCACTACTCACAATTCTCAAACTTGGGAAGTCCATGATTATAGTTCCAATGGTACTTTCATTAATGGTCAAAAAATAAGAGGTACTCATATTTTACAATCAGGAGATGTGATCAAACTGGGCAAAAAAGGACCTGAATTTACCTTTTATTCTCAAGCTCAAAAACCTGTCACTGTATCTAATACCAATATTCGTCCTGTCACTATTAATCCGACAAGTTCTCTTAATCTTAGTCAAGTAATTCCGATTATTTCCTCAAAAAAGAAATGGCAAAATCTGCTTATACCTGGTATTGCTACAGCATTATTAACTATTATTTTATTTAATTTTTTTGGTTTAATCAGTACAATAGATAAACTAGATAACATAAATCGTAATACTTTTATAAATCTCATCAAAAATGTTTCAGTTGTTGGGGGTATTATTGCTTTATTCATTGGTTGGGCATTTTATTATTTCTTGTATCGAGTTGGTGGAAAACATAAACCTTGGTGGATAGCTGTGGCAGTTTTAATCGGAACTCTGATAATTAATAATACTATTTTCTTTACACTTGCTTATCCATTCAGAGAAATCTTACCAGGTAATCCAGATTTGGTTATGGAAAAAGCGAGTCAAGGACTAATAACAAATCCATTTAGCATTGTTTTCCAATATTTCATCGCCATGTTATGTGGGGCAGGATTGGCAGAAGAATTTACTAAATCAATACCAGTATTTATTTGTTTATTTATTGGCTTAAAACTCAAGTCTCCTTGGCGAGAAAAAGTCGGAGTTTGGGAACCTCTTGATGGTATTTTACTCGGTGCAGCTTCAGGTATTGCTTTTACAGTAAACGAAACCACTGGTTTTCCTTTTAATTCACTAAATGCTTATGTTGCTAGAACTATATTTGATAATATATTAACAGATCTCAATCTACCGTTTCCAGAAGGTCTAAAAGAAATGCTTTCTATATTACAAAATCAAGGATTAGATACAGTCATAGTTTTACCAGCATTATTACAAGGAATGTTTTTATTATTTCCCAGAGTAATTGGTTCTATCGGAGGACACATCGCTTATAGTGGTTATTTTGGTTATTTCATCGGTTTAAGTGTTTTAAAACAAAAAAAACGTTGGTTATTATTAACTATTGGTTATTTAACTTCCTCTGTTATCCATGCTTTTTGGAATACAGCAGGTGTATTGCGAGCTTTTGAACTAACGGAATTTCAGATCAATATCATACAATTTATCGTGGGGCTTCTAGGTTATTCTTTTCTCATTGCCGCTATTCTTAAAGGTCGGCAACTTTCACCCAATCGCTCTCAAAATTTTGCGACTCAGTTATATAATCCCCATCATAAACCTTAAATACGATGGTTTATAAGAATAATAAGTCAGGATTTTCATGAATTTTCTGATTCAATTCAAGACAAAGAAGTTGATTTTGATACCATGGTAGAAAGCCATTTTATTTGATTAATTAGTTGATCAGGGGGGAAGGGGGAAAACTAGCGAAGCTGTCACCAGGGGCAATCTAGGCTGAAACCCTTACAGAGCAAGCCTTTAGCGTACAGTACATTTGTTTAGTCCCACAAGCCTTCAAATCTAGCTGATGATAGCTGTGTATATCGCACAGTATTCTGAATGTTGGCATGACCTAGATAATCCTGAATAGTTCTGGTATCTACTCCCTTATTTGCTAGATAATAGCCACAAGCGTGACGGAGTAAATGGGCATGAACGGAAAAATCGAAACCAGCCAACAAACCGGCTTGATGAACGATATGACTGATGGTCCTCTCACTGAGAGGGGTATGCCGATTACCAGTAAAGACAAAAGGCGATGGTTCGTAATCCCGTTTTAGTTTTCTCAAAGCTCTCATCTCATCTCCTTGAAGTGGATGACGACCAGAACGAGAACCCTTAATGCGTCTAATATATATTGTGCCTTCAGATAGATCGACATCAGACCATCGCAAACGAGAAGCTTCTGTTCGTCTAAGTCCATGACGGTAAAGCATTACCCGAATTTCTCACAAAATCTGCGATCGCCAAACACAGAAGCCTTACAGGAAGTGGGTTTGAACAGAGCGATCGCAGATTTC
>JAKVCT010000355.1 GCA_022448995.1 Saprospiraceae bacterium | reverse complement strand
CCCTTCGGGGTTTTCGCCTCGTTCAGCATCAAAAAATCTTGTGAATTATTATAAAATTAATTACGTCCACCTACTTAAGTGATTTAAATAATTAGTTACTCACAAAAGTGTAATCTTTCCTTGAAATGTTTTTTTAGCCGCTTTCGGTGCTTATATGATACAGCAACCTCATCAAAATAAAGATTAGATAACCTCTCTAACTGCATCAATTTAAGAACATGTTTATTTTCATACAATGAATTGTATTCAAAGTGTAGTTCCTCTAAATTAGCTAATTTATTAATATTTTTAGGCAAGGTTTTCAAACGATTATAGGATAAATCTAATGTTTCTAAACTCCCTAAACCACTAATATCCTTAGGAAAATCTTGTAGTTTATTGCTTCTCAGATTCAAGTTTTCCAATTGGCTTAATTGATTCAATTCTTCTGGTAAGATGCTGAAATTATTATAAGATAAATCTAATGTTTGAAGTTGCTTCAATGCACTAATACCATCCACATTATTCAGATTGGTGTAAGCCAAGTTTAATTCTTGTAATTGGGTAGATGTATATATGTCTTGTGTCAATTCAAGTTCAAAGTTACTAGACAAATCTAGTAAAATCAGACTAGCTAATTGGTTTAAATTCTCTACCCTTCTTAGTTTATTTTTCGTTAAATACAATTTTTCTAAACTTGATAAGTTCTGTATGCTTTTAGGCAATTCTCTAAGCTGATTTGCACATAGATTAAGTTCCCTTAATTGGCTCAGTGCTCCTATTTCCTCAGGCAATACCGCCAACTCATTACCAAAAAGGTTAAGTTTCTTAAGTCTAGTTAATTCCTCAATTTTACCATTTAATTTAATAATCCTATTGTAAGATAAATCCAGCTCCTCTAGGTTTATTAACCTTTCTAATCCATCTTGATTAACCAATGAATTGCTTCTCCAAAACAGCTTTTTTAGCTGTTCTAATCCCAAAATACTTTTGGGTATAGTATCTAAATCATGTCCTGATAAATTTAAAATTTCTAAGCTTTTCAGATTACTTATACTTATGGGAATATTGGGCAATTGTTCAACACTAGTTGCTCTATGAAAAGGTGTGTGAGCAGCTAAATAAAATTCTTTTAGGTAAATTAAATTCGTTATACTTTGAGGAAATTCTTTGAATTTATTGTAAGATAAATTCAGTGTTTCTAATTGGTTGAGTTGAGCTAAACTTTCAGGGAGTTTTTCTAAATTATTATAAGATAAGTTTAATAATTTAAGCTGAGCCAAATTCCCTATTTCTTCAGGGATATACTTTAGTTGATTTGAAAATAAGGTTAATTGTCTAAGTTTAGTCAACCGACTTATACTCTTTGGAAGTGTATCCATCTGTGAACGTGTAATCCATAATATCTCCAAGTTTTCAAATTTGCCTAATGTTGAAAGTTCTTCTGTTTTTTTACGGCAGAGATAAAGTTCTCGAACCTTTTCAGGTTCTTTTAAGGCTTCCTCCAAAGAGAAATAAACACCTTCTTTTCCTCTCAGTTCATATTCTTGAATAGGAAGAGGTGGTGGAGCTAGTTGTGCATGAATGCACTGAATGGAAAGCAATAGAATGACTAGAATAATAATACATATTCTCATATTTAAAAATTATCTTTTTGTTCATTAATCCAAGTCAATATAAATATTATAATTGAACTGTTCTTTCAATTTTTTCACTTCTTGTTCAGACAAAAAATATCCATCCAAAGAGACCGATTCTAATTGTTTCAATTTTTTGATTCCTTGATAAACACGCTTTAAGTCATTTGCATGCAATCTGAGTTTTTTCAAGTTTGAGAATTTATTGAACCATGAAGGCAAATACACTAAGCGATTTACACTTAAGTTAAGCATTTCTAAAGCTCTTAATGATTTTATTGCACCTAGACGTTTTAAGCCGATTCTCACCAAGTCAAGTTCCTTTAATCTTTTCAACTTATTGAACTCTTTAGGAAGCCTTTGTAATTTATTATCAGACAAATAGAGTTTTTCCAACCGATTTAATCGACCAATTCCTTTGATACTCTGCAATTTATTACCACACAAATTCAGTTTTTCCAACTGATCCAATTGACTAATTCCTTTGATACTCTGTAATTGTGTAGATACCAAATCTAGTTCTCTTAACTCTTTTAGCTGGAAAAATTCTTTGGGAAGTTCTTGCAATTTATTATCACACAAATTCAGTTTTTCCAACTGATCCAATTGACTAATTCCTTTGATACTCTGTAATTGTGTAGATGCCAAATCTAGTTCCTTTAATTTTTTTAACTGAAAAAACTCTTCTGGAAGCTTTTGTAGTTTATTCTCAGATAAATCCAAGACTCTTAGATTCTCTAATTTTTCTATTCCATTCAAATCTTCTAATTGATTTTCATTCAAACATAATTCTTCTAATTGCTTAGAACAGCAAGTATCAAACAATATAGAATTCAATTTATTAGCACCTAGATTTAATCGTTTCAGATTCTTTAACTCTTTTAATTCAATAGGCAGAGAAGTCAGCTTATTACCATATAAATCAAGTTCTTCCAAGTTAGGTAATTGCTCAATCCCTTGTATACCTGTAGTACTATTACTCCAAGAAAATACTTTTAGTTTTTTTAATTGATACAGCTCCTTTGGTATAGTATCTAATCGGATACCAAAAACCATTAATTTTTCTAGATTTTTCAATTTTTCTATACCATTAGGTAAATCATAAAAGAAACTAATATCTACCTTTCCACTAGGGAAACCTAACTTAAGCTCTTTAAGATTAATCAAATGCCCTAAACTATCTGGAAAATGTTCCAAAGAAACTCGAATGAGCTCCAAACGTTTCAACTTCTCTAGGCTTGTTATACTATTAGGTAAGGTCTCTATATTGGTATGAGTAATACACAAATCTTCTAAATTCGTAAACTTACTTAGATGGTGGAGTTGATCAACATCTGCGCTACGCCAAACAAGTTTACCAACTTTTTCAGGTGCTTGAAGTGCTTTTTCTAGAGAATAATAAATATCTTTTTCCTCTAATTGATCAAATGTTGATTGTGCATGAATGCACTGAATGGAAAGCAATAAAATGACTAAAACAATGGTATATGTTCTCATGTTTTTTGAGCTTAATGATGGGCAAAATGTTCTACAAATGCA
Organism: Saprospiraceae bacterium; assembly: GCA_022448995.1. Classification (GTDB taxonomy): domain Bacteria; phylum Bacteroidota; class Bacteroidia; order Chitinophagales; family Saprospiraceae; genus JAKVCT01. The sequence continues at coordinate 1,450 of JAKVCT010000355.1, read as the reverse complement.
GTATATCAACCCTATAAATACGACCAATTCCCCAAAAGGTTTGCAAGGGTATACATAATTCACTTAGAAATTTTATAAAAAATCATTAATTTTGTGTGCGCACCGAATTCAGCGGTCTATTTAGAACTTTATTCTAAAAATAGTGGATTCGATTAAACACTATTTTGTTCCTTTCATTTCTATATTATAGAAGAGGTAGGATAAGTTAGTTTTTTGTTTTCTGTAATATACTGATAATTAACAGATTATTAATTCTACAAAAATTAATTATCAATAGTAGAGAAACAAATAAACTATCCAGAATAGAGACAAAATTTATTAAGGAAGTTGTTTAGGATTTACTCTACTCAAGTAATGATCTAACAAGCGATTTTATCTAAAAATACAATGTAATTATGGATACGAGTTATTTGACGATCGAGGCTAATGAAGACCTCCAGTTGATCGAAAAAAGTGCTAAGGATTTTGCAGAGAAGCATATTCGCCCTTATGTAATGGAGTGGGACGAAGCACAATATTTCCCAGTAGATGTTTTCCGCAAAATGGGAGAGCAAGGATTTATGGGTGTATTGGTTCCTGAAGAATATGGTGGATCAGGCTTAGGATATCAAGAATATATTAGTATCATACAAGAGATTACTAAAGTATGTAGCTCTATTGGGTTGTCATTAGCTGCACATAATTCACTGGGTACCAACCATATCCTAATGTTTGGAAATGAAGCTCAGAAGCAACAATATTTACCAAAACTAGCATCTGGTGAGCATATTGGTTTTTGGGGATTGACTGAAGCTAACACGGGAAGTGATGCAATGCGTATGCGTTGTGTGGCTGAAAAAGATGGTGATTATTATGTAATTAATGGTACCAAAAACTGGATTACACATGGTATATCTGGTGATGTTGGAGTAGTGTTGGTTCGCACAGGTGAGCCTCTAGATAGCCATGGAATCAGTGCATTTATCATTGAACGTGGTATGGAAGGTTTCTCGGCTGGTAAGAAAGAGAACAAATTAGGAATGCGTGCTTCTGAAACAGCTGAGCTGATTTTTGATAACTGTCGTGTACACAAAAGTCAATTGTTAGGAAACGAAGGTGAAGGATTTATCCAAGCTATGAAAATATTAGATGGTGGTCGTATCTCTATTGCTGCTTTGTCTTTGGGAATTGCCAAAGGGTCTTATTTAGCTGCATTGAAATACTCCAAAGAGCGCCACCAGTTTGGTAAGCCTATTTCTAGCTTCCAAGCGATCGCTTTCAAATTGGCAGATATGGCTACAGAAATTGAAGCAGCTGAGTTGTTGACAAGAAAGTCAGGTACCTTGAAAGATCAGCACAAACCTGTAACTAAGGTATCAGCTATGGCTAAATATTATGCCTCTGAGGTTTGTGTAAAAGCCGCTACAGAAGCTATTCAGATTCATGGTGGTTACGGTTATACCAAGGACTT
>JAKVCT010000354.1 GCA_022448995.1 Saprospiraceae bacterium | reverse complement strand
ACGAGGCTTTTTAACGAAGTGCAGCGCAAAAAGGCTGCTTGAATTAAATACAAATTAATTGTGGCTATCTACTTATGTCCAACTAACAATGCACCAAGCTAGGCAGCACATTCAGTATCGTTCTGAGTTTATGGCAATATGGGTTCGACTCCCAATTGGTGCACAAGGAAGCAGGAATTTTTATCCTGAAAATACGGGGATGTTTGGTCGTTTACCTCGCAGAACAAAAAACGATCTTTTTTAATAATGATAGTTCGTTAATTTTTGTTTCTAATAAAAATTGAAAAATATCCTTTCTTTCTTCTTGATAATTAGGATTTTATAAAATTTAATCAATTTTGTTTATTCTTTTGATTATCAATTAGTTACAAAAAATATACGAACTATTATAATAAAACACGTAAATCTATTCGTCCCCAATAATGAGTACAGAAATAAAAACATTAAGCTCTTATAGAGCAAGAATTGATATTGCTCGTTCCTATGAAAAGGGAAATGCGGCAATGAGAAATTTTAAAACAATATTTAGGCAACAACGAAAGGCAAAGTCGGGAGGTATAGGAGGACATCATCGTGAGCTCTGGACTGCCCTACTCCATCTACTCGGTAAGGAGATGGATAGAATCATTGAAGAACAACCTGAAGAAGCAAAGCAGTTGGCAGAGAATGGACATTATTGCTTATACACGAATCGAGAACAGTTAAGAAAATTGATGGGTAGACGTTCCTCAAAAAGTCAAGTAGCACCTGTGGTTTGTGTGCGTACAGTGAGTAACCTTATTCAACGTTTGATGGATTGTAAGTTGATCTTACTTAAGATTCGATACGATGTTTTAGGACATCCCAACCCTAGAGGAAGAGGTAATTTTAAGTTGTACCTAAATCCTGAGTTTATTGTAGAATATGGTAGGCAATCTTCCGAAAACTTAGAAGATTTACTTGATTTTGGAGAGGCTCAGAGTGACTCGAATAAGGAAAATATAAGGAACGTCTTGCAGTCAACAAGTATATTATTAGATAGAACTGTTAATCCTAAAAACAGCCTAGAGGCTGTGGATAAAGCGGATTTGGCTAGAGCCAAGAAGCTTTGCAAAGAAAATAAGGGAGAGTCCAAAGAAAGCAGTGAATTTGGTGGAGCATCTGCAAAGGACTCCATCTCTGACTATCAGAAAAAATTCACTTATCGTGCTAAGGAAGAGGACCTGATTTTTTATGCTAAACAGATTTGGGTGGCAGCTCGCGCAAAATTCTATCAAAATCGAGAGTTTGATCCTGAGATTCAGGAAATAGTATTGGATAGGATTCAAGATCATTATACCCTTGTGTTGAACCAGTTGGAAAACCACCGAGCAAAGTTAGTTCGGGATTATACCCAAAAGGAGAAATTCCAGGCTTTGAATGATAAGATGAAGGTTAGTCGGCTAAAATGGTGGACGACTAGGTACCTATTTGATCCTAATAAGGCTGCGTTCAGTGTTTGTATGAATGCTATTCGGATTCAGTCTAATAACTCTAAGAAAAAGGGCTACGTAATTTATCAGCCTCTACCCTATTTTTCTAACGATTACGGCTATTCCAAAGCGTTGAGCTTTGCTAAGGAAGACTTTAAGAAAAGTCAGTTGCTCAAGCACAAAAGAAGCAAAGCAGGACAGCAGTATAAGGCTAAACACTTGAGAGATCGCTTCATTGCAGGGATTTATGATACTTGCAATCGCCAAGGGATGTACAGAGCCTTGATGCACTTTGACCAAGCTAGCAAAATCTACCAAAGGTGTTTGGATGAGTTGACTTCCTTGAAGGATCTAGAGAAACAAGATTATCTCGTCCAGTTCAAAGAGTTAGCCACTAGTATTCTATCCCAACAGCAGGAAAATCCAAGTATTGCAGAACGAGTGATTAAGGTAACCAAACCTAAGGTAAAGCCTAAGAAAAAGTTGATCCAAGAAGCTCCAAAAAGGTTGGTTCAATCCTTTAGGGAACGCAAGATTCAGGAGCAGCAAAAACAGCAGCGAAAAGAACAAGCTTTGGAAGAAAAGAACAAGGCTTTAGCCTATCAACAACGACAGGCAGTTATACAGGAGCTGCTGAAAGATCAGAACTTTGTCCAGCAAGTAAAAGAACGATTACAAAGAATGAATCGCGCTCGCTATGATCGAGATTTATCCTTTGCCAAAAATATGGAAAAACGATCGGTTCGTGCCTTAGTGACTACCCTAGCATTGGAGCTCCGACCTGATTTGTTTGGGGCAAAGGGCTGATAACCTTTGCTTTAGATAGGCAGCATAATATCCAAAACTAAGATCTTTAACCGCGTTGAGCTCTTCGAGGTTAGCTCTTCGTCAAAACTAAAAAATACAATTGCATGAAATACAAATTAAAACAAGATTCCCTTAGCTATCTCATTGTCTATTTTCATAATGGACATTGCCAAAAGTACTTTTCTATTGATTGGGCAAATAAGCAATTTGATCAGGAGGTTGGTTACCGTAATTTTGAAAAGATGCTCAATAGTCAAAAGTTTGTAAGGCAATGGGACTGGGCTTATGTTTGTGACAAATATAGTGCTGTGGCTAATCATTATTACCATCACAGTAACCAAACCACAAGGCTAGATAAAGAGGGGTACAAGAAGGCTAAGGTGAATGGTGGTCAACGTTTCAATATCGCGATTATCTACAACAATGAAGCTAGGCGAAATGGATTAGAGAAGAATCGAAATGTCTACAATGTAGATGTCAATATGATACCCACTTATTTCAATAAGAAGATGGTTTATCAGATCAATATCTATACAGTAGGGCAAAATTCCAAAATGGTGGCTTGGTATCGGAATGGTTTGTACCATAAGGTGGGTAGAGCTTCTGTAGGTTAAATCTAAGGGGATAGAGCATGAAGATCAAATATAAAAAACTTAAGTCTGGAGTCTACATAGAAATTGACTTACAGAATCAGTTCAATGTGAACCTATTTCAATGTATGCTCAAGGAGTTATCTTTCAAAATTGAGGAAGAGTTCTCAGCAATCACTTATCAGGAGAGAATGGCTAGAGCCAGTATGATCATGTCTTTACATACTATTTTACAGAAGGTCAGAGTGGCTACTAAAATCAAACTAAATGTTTATGAAGCAGTTGCTTGGTATTATGCAGTTCTCGATAGAACGATTCAGGGAATAGAGGCTTCTACCCTAGCCTTATTTGAAACATTGACCAACACTATAGATCAGAAGATTATCAAACAACCTTTATTACTTTAATCTTACTTAGGTTCATAAAAAAAGGTTAGTGCTTGCGACACTAACCTTTTAGAACATTTATTTAATCGGGAAAATAAACCCAATAAAACTCGGGTAAATATGCAACAAAAAGAACAAAAAAACAAGACTAAGGGCGTTGCATTTCAGACAATGTCCATGTTTAGCAAATTTCACAACAATTTAGGATCCTTCCAGGAGATGTTTTACAGAACCTGGTTTTTGTTCCTAATCGTAGGCTTTGTCCTACCCTTCTTATGCGGTTATGTGGATTTTGAGGTACTGTTTGGAATTTATTACGACTCTTCTCAGAGCTATTGGACAGCGATGACTAAAGCAGGTTTAGAAGCAGTTTTGATCCAATTAGGGATTTTGGTTGCTGGAGGAATTGCTTTGAAGATTCTGATTAATTGGAAATTTGAGAATTGGAGTTGGACAATACAGTTTTTTCTATTTGCCTTTTTGGCTGGAATTTGCATCTTCAGAACCTTTGAACTCTCCTATCAGACTTACTATAGCTCAAAGGCAAATGCTCATGAATATAAACAGGCAATGGAGCAAAGACACTTAGACAATGTTGGGGCTAAGAAAGCAGAAAGAGATACTGCATTTGCCCAACTCTATGCAGCACAACAAAACAAATTGGCAGGAATAGAAGAACAGTATGCAACAATGATTGCAGCCAAGACCAAAAAATGGAATGATAAGGTAAAGGAAAAGGCTACCAAATATGGTCAAGGTAGGATTTCTAAGGATTATTATCAAAATAAATTGAATGAGTATAATGGCTATATCAATGAGGTGGAAGTTACTCAGTTAGGTATTAAGAATGCTGCTGTTGATAGTCTAAATAAGGCATATGATGCACTTCTACTCGAAGCTAAGTCTAGGCATAATCAAGATTTAGATTTAGCTAAAGCTTCCACGCAAACGGAATTGAGTGAATTGAATAGGTCTATTGAGGATAATGCTCAGGCTACTCAGGGTAGAAATGTGGGTTTGAATATTATCTCTCTCCTACTCCAATTTGGTGGGCTGCTCTATGCTCGTGCGGTGAATAAGGAATTGGGTATAGATGAGGAGGAAGAAGGTAAGGAAACAGCAAAAACACCGAACAATAGTAACCCCAACAACACGAAAACAACAAGTAACAAAACACCGAATATCCCTACTCAAACAAGTGATGTTGATCCTGTTTATCAGAATGAAAATAAGACGATACAACAGCAAGGAAATAAAGCTAAATCGCTGTTAAACAGTTTGCAACAGTTACAACAGCCTGTTGATACAACAGTACAACAGTATTCTAATATCACCGCAGTACAACAGCTTGATACAACAGTACAACAGGTGGTTACAACAGAAGAGTTACCCAAA
>JAKVCT010000353.1 GCA_022448995.1 Saprospiraceae bacterium | reverse complement strand
AAGCCTCGTGATAGCGGTGGTGGCAGCATAGCTCGCCACTAGTCGGCTCCGCCTCTGACCGCAGAGCGGCTATCCCTACGTTTAGCTTCGCTGAGCCCTTCGGGGTTTTCGCCTCGTCCAGCATCAAAAACCCTGAAAGGCTCAACGAAGTTAATTCTTGTGAATTATTATAAAATTAATTATGTCCACCTACTTAAAATACAATATTCTGAGCAATGAAAAAAGTAGTTGAATAAAAAAAGTGGCGACAGAATAGGGTACATTGTTTAAAAATTGATTTTTATAAGAACTAAAGTCTAAATCCATCGTATTAAGCAATTAATCATAATAAGACCATTCAATATTATTCTAAATATTTTCAGACAATGAACATAGTACAACAAACTACTCTCCTGCTCTTCTTTCCTTTTATTATTAACTATACTAATACAAGCCAAAATATAAATAACCTACCTATAAATAAGCAAGTAGAAACATCTCAAGACAGCTTAAAAGTTTTCATCATAAACAATTGTATTCAATCTCATCATCTAAAAAGCACCTATATTGGAATAAATATAGAAACTCATGATTCTGTAAGTATAGTGACAGATATTTCCTGGGGAGAATTAACTGCTGATACGATAGAATGTATTGCCATTCCTAAAAATATTCTTCCTAGTTGTACATTTGCAGAACCTAGCAATAAGAAACATGATGGATTTTTTTTGACCAAAACTATGTATCAAAATATATCTCAATATCAAGGCATCAAATTAATTCAAAATCAAAAAGAACAAAAGGTCTTCTCTTGGGATAGAAAGTCCAATACACCTGCAAAAGTAAACTATAAAGAATAAAGAAATTTAGCTAAAACTTAATCATTGAAATTCTCACAAATAAAGCTTAACTTGATGAGCGAAAAACCACTAAATTATAACTCCCTAAAATTATACACCCATGAACTTAGATTCCATCAAGGAAAAACTACAAAACGCATCTATTTTCCATTCAGAAAATGAAATGCTTAACCACAAAACAGTAATTGGATACGAAAAGAAATTTCGTTGGGCTTGGTTTGCCACTCAATTAAATACATTTATTGTAGCTACCGATTTTGGCGAAGAAACAGTAGATGTTCCCACGATTGAAAAGCACTTGACAGAATCCTTCAATTTTGCGAAAAAGAATTATAGAGGTTGGCCTAGAGGCTTACAATCTGGCTTGGGGGCGATCTGTATTTTAATTTCTAGCAATATTACAGCTGATGCAAAGGAATATTGCCAAAAGCTAAAATCAGGGAAGAAATGGAGTGGTTTTTCTATTCCAATTGCTTATAATCCAGAGACAAAGGAGTATTTTCAATTTTTAAGTAATCCAATGTGGGGTGCGATTTATTATCCACATTTTAGAAAATTGATTGATAATTTGAAATAAGCATTAGACTTAATCTTTAATCAAAAAAGGGGCTGTCTGAAAAGGCAAGTTTCGAAAAATAGAACCCAATAAAATTTTGGATTTTATTTTTTCTTTGTTGCGAGGGAACCCTGAAAGGCTCAGCGCAGCTAATTCATTAGCTGCGCTGAGCCTTTCAGGGTTCCCTCACCAAATAATATTCTAATCTTTCAGATTAGGGTAACCTTTTTAGATAACCTCTTTTTCGTATCTATTAGATATTTTTTAACGAAGAGCTAACCTCAAAGAGCTCAACGAAATTAAAGGTCTTCGTTGTAAATATTTTTTGGAAGTCCCTAACATTTAGGTTTATTATCTTTTAGCTCCACAATCAATTATTTAATCAACTTCTTGATTGCAGCATAATTTGTATTCGACAACTTAGTGATACACTTCAGCTCCTGTGCACGATTCTTGATTGCTTGTACACGATTGCCAGGATTGGGATGTGTACTTAAAAATGCTGGTGTACGACTTCCACCTTGAGCAATCAATTTCTCAAAAAAAGCAGCAGCACCATTAGCAGCATATTTAGTATCGCACAAGTAGTCTACGGAATGATCATCTGCATCTTTCTCATGTGTACGGCTAAAGCTCAATGACGTTAGACCTTTCACCATTTCAGCTAACCGGCTAGATTTACCACCAGTTACAATAGCAGAAACCGCTTCCAAACCATAGGCCTTAGTCATTTGCTGAGTAGAGTGTCTTTGGTCAGCATGCGCAATCTCATGTCCGATTACACCTGCTAAGTGATCTGCCTTATCTAGGTACAACATCAAGCCTGTATACACATACATATACCCGCCTGGTGCACAAAAAGCGTTCAAGGTTTCTTTGTCATCAATAATATACAATTCCCAATTAAATTCAGTCTTGAACTTTACCTCATCTGATTTGAGGATTTCATCCCGCATTTCATATAAGAAATTATATAATCTCTCGTTTCCAGAATACGGTAAAATCTTATATTCACTAGGATTAGATGCAATTTGATCCTTTAGCTGTGCACCTAATTGTTTATCCTGAGTCACACTAAACACATTCATACCTCTACCACTTCCACTTCCAAAAAATCCACAACCACTGATGAAGAGAGATAACCCTGCGACTATTAACATTATTTTTTTCATAGACGTTTACTTTTGTTGCACCATCGTGAAGAACCGCGTTCACGATAAAACCTTAATTTTTTAGAAAAATTAGACAAGGATTAGACCAGTTGTTCAATTTAATAAAAAAATTGAATCTATAGAACTGTTAAAATAATTTTTGAAAAGATTTAGTAGGTCTTCAGCTCTCCTACTTTCAATTCCCACAAGTCACCTTTCAAATCACCGTTTTCATGTGCTGTTCGGATTCTACGAATTGGCTCACTCAAAGGTTCATTACTCAAATCATAAGTTCCATAATGCATCGGAATAAATACACGCCCTCCTAATTGATGAAAAAGTTGAATAGCCTCATCGGGATTTACGTGATTATACTTCATTATAAAGTCAGGCTTATAAGCTCCAATCGGCATAAAAACTAAATCAGGCCGACCTAAATATTGGCGAATCTCAGTACAGTGATCCCAATACGCTGTATCTCCAGCAAAATAGATTTTGGTTTCAGGAGTTTCTATCCAAAAGCTCCCCCAAAGGGTCTTGTTATAGTCTCTCAGACCGCGTCTGTTCCAATGCCGAGCAGGTAGATATATGATCTTAATTTCATTATGTTCTATCTTAAATTGCTGCCACCAACCTGCTTCTTGATAATCTGCTCTGCGCAATTTACGAAGAACAGTCCCTATTTTTAATCCTGTTAAGATTTTTACCTTGGGATTATATTTAAGAATATTTTTTAGGGACTTGATATCCAAATGATCCCGGTGCCCATGTGATAAAAGAATATAATCTAGATTGATAATATCTTTGTATGCACAAGGTTTTTTGACCAGTCTTGGTAGAAAAGGTAAGTTTTCTAAACAAGGATCTGTTAAGATAGAAATTCCATTGATTCGAATAAAAAAGCTGGCATGTCCTAACCAAGCAACAGAGTTTTGGGTACTTTTGAAAATATCAGGATTTTGTACAAAAGGTAAAGAGAATAACTTTTTCTCTGCTTTTTTTTCCTCTTTTTGAGGATTACCTTCCACTTGCCAACGCCAAACGCTTTTGAGCGGTACATTATCTATCTTTCCATTATTGCTAAAAAGTCCCTTCACTAGTATATTTCCATCATAATTATTTCGCACAAAAACTAAATCAGGGTTATATTGTTTCTCATTCATATTGGTTATTTTTGAAGTTCAACATTTAAACATAATACTATGTTTAGAGATATTCTCTGAGTTTTATGATAGAATTTGTTGATTCTGACTAAGATTCAATGAATTGATAAAAACAATTACTTAGCTATACAATCTATCTTATGAAAAAACGTGACTTCTTAAAAACAGGAAGTATACTTGCTTTAGGTGCTTTGGTTGCACCATTAGTTTCTTGTGGAGGAGAAAAGGACATCAAAAATGATCCTCCTAAGACTGATGATCCTCAACCAAATGCGAATACACAAGTCGATCCTTCCTTCAAATTACCTGAATTGGGTTATAAATTTGATGCGCTGGCTCCAAATATTGATGCGGAAACAGTTGAAATTCATTATACCAAACACCATGCAGGTTATGTCAAAAAGTTGAATGCTGCCTTGAAGGGAAATGCTAAATTTAAGACCAATGACTTAGCTGCAATCATGGCACAAGTTGGTAAAGATGATACTGCTGTACGCAATAATGGTGGTGGGCATTTTAACCACAGTTTATACTGGGATATTATGGGTGCACCCAAATCGGATAATCAGCCTACAGGTGACTTAGCGGAGGCGCTGAATAAGCAATTTGGCTCTTGGGATGGTTTCAAAGAACAATTCAGCAAGGCTGCCAAAACTCGTTTTGGTTCGGGTTGGGCTTGGTTGTCTGTGAATGATAAAAAGGAGTTGTTCATCAGCTCTACTCCTAATCAGGATAATCCATTGATGAAGAATTTGGTCGCTGAAAATGGTCAGCCCATCTTGGGGATCGATGTTTGGGAACATGCTTATTATTTGAATTATCAGAATATGCGTGGGGATTATATCAGCGGATTTTTTGATTTGATTCAGTGGGATAAGGTTGCTGCGAGTTATAAGGCACTGGTAGGATAAGGTTGCCTACAT
>JAKVCT010000352.1 GCA_022448995.1 Saprospiraceae bacterium | reverse complement strand
AGCGCAAACCTCGAAGAGCTCAACGCAGTTAAAAGGCTGATTGAATTAAATACAAATTAATTGTGGCTATCTACTTATTCTAAATGATTCAGTAGATGAGCGCGCCAACCTTTGTTTTATTTCTGATAGAGTTGGGGAAAACCCAATAGCCCAAGCCGCTTCTTCTAGGAGTTGACCACCTGTATTTTCTATGCTGTCTTAAATTTACATACTTAAGATGGGACTTTTAGGCAAAAAAGCTATAGTTTTCTGACTGAATCTTGTTGATTGTCAAAAACAATTCTATATTTACCTTGATCTGTAGTATTGCAAGGGGCAAAAATTCCTAACATACTTTAATTTTAGGGATATAGGTTGTAATTGATTGATATTTAGTGCTTTATGTTTTTCCAGGGTTTTGGGTGTTTACTTCGTAAAGCGTTGGTTATTAAAGGGTTATTTGGTTTGTAGGCTTAGATCATTAAAAAAATATAGAAGATTATTGATAACATTCTAGCCAAAATCAGGATAAACTAGGAAAAGAATATTCGCAGCATGAAATGGCGTACACATAGTTATTTTATTACACTCAACCATCTAATCTTTGGGACAGGCATATTTGTGCTAGACTGGCACCTTGCCTATGTGTTACACTTTCTATTTGTGTGGTTGCAACTCAATATTTTGTTTTATCCCATCCGCTATTTATTTAATGCAGAAACAGTTACCTTACCTCGTAGAGATATTTTTAGACGTATTCCTGGTATGTTTGGTAATTGGATACTAGTATTTTTAACCCTGATACCTTCCCTGTTAATGGTCTCTATTATTGCCATGGCTTATTTAGACGAAGAGCTTAGGAAGTATTCATACAGTCTTACCATTTATTTTCAGTACACTTTTAGCAAGTTATTTGCCGCAACACTTTATCCCTGCTTGGCCCTGTTAGGATCCTTCATCATAGAACACGTAATTTATGTAGTTAGGGGACAATACAAGTATTTTCTTCTAAAACGCTATAGACGAAGCTTATATGCTGTATATTTAATTATTTTCCCTATATTTATAATAGGTGTTTTAGTCTTACACGATATAGAAATTGGACGCAATATTGATGTAAAAGGTTTGTTATTCCCAGCTTTAATTTTTGTCGTGAATTTATTAGCTGACTTGATTTTATTACGCTTAGGATATAGACCTTCCAATGAGAGCAAAAAAGTAAAAAAAGCAATTCAAGAAGAAGAAACACCTGTAGTTTCTAGTCAAGAATAATCGCAATAATAATAACCTAGAATTTAGGTTACAGACTATTTAATCTATCAACCGAGTTATATATTACTGACAAATTTTATAATCAAAATTTAGTGAGTGATGTATGTTTATTTAATCCCCTTTTAATTATGAATTTCCCTAACTTACGTTTAAAGTTTAGTATAGCTTCTATACTAATATTAGCAGGTATAGCAGCAGGTGCTATCTTAGTTTCTTACCATTTTTTATGGGCATTAATCCTTGTACTACCTTTAGTTTTTATGGGAGTATCCGACATGATGCAAACCAAACATGCCCTCAAACGCAATTTTCCATTACTCGGTCGGCTGCGTTATGTAATGGAAGCGGTTCGACCAGGTATTTATCAGTATTTTGTAGAATCTGACCTTAACGGTCGCCCATTCAATCGTCGCAAACGTTCTCTGATTTATCAGCGTGCAAAACAAGTGAAAGACACTGTTCCTTTTGGTACACAGGTGGATGTTTATGGAGAAGGCTATGAGTGGATGACCCATTCTTCTTACCCATTTGATCCTTCCAAAATTGAGGCACATCCCAAAGTGAAAGTAGGTGGTGCAGACTGTAGCCAACCTTATATGTTGAGCATATATAATGTTTCTGCAATGAGCTATGGTTCCTTGAGTAAGAATGCAGTTTTAGCTTTGAACGCAGGCGCCAAAATGGGAGATTTTGCACACAATACAGGTGAAGGAGGGGTTAGCCCGCATCATTTAGAGCCGCAAGGTGATTTGATTTGGCAGATTGGAACAGGTTATTTTGGTTGTCGTGCTACAGATGGGAATTTTGATGTAGAAAAGTACAAAAAAACAGTAGCTGCACCTCAAATCAAGATGATTGAACTAAAATTATCGCAAGGGGCTAAACCTGGAAAAGGCGGTATTCTACCAGCCATCAAAAATACCGCAGAGATTGGTGCAATTCGTGGTGTACAACCACATACAGCTGTTTATTCTCCATCTTACCACAAAGCATTTAGCTCACCAAAAGGTTTGATGGAATTCATCAAAAAACTACGTGATTTATCAGGCGGAAAACCAGTAGGATTCAAGCTTTGTATTGGTAGTGAATTGGAATTTTATGATATGTGCAAGGCGATGATTGATACAGGCATCAAGCCAGATTTTATAGTGATTGATGGAGGGGAAGGAGGAACAGGAGCGGCACCAGTAGAGTTCTCCGATTCCTTAGGAATGCCCTTGAGAGATGGTTTGTCTTTTGCCGTTGATACCCTAAGAGGTTTTGACTTGAAAAAAGATATTATAGTCTTGGCAGCAGGTCGAGTTACTTCAGCTTTTGATATTGCAAAGGCATTAGCATTAGGTGCCGATGCTTGTTATAGTGCTAGGGCGATGATGATGGCATTGGGTTGTATTCAGGCATTAGAATGTCATAGCAATAAGTGTCCAACAGGAGTAGCTACACAGGATAAGAAGTTGATGAAAGGTTTGGATGTAACCAATAAGTCAGATCGTGTGTATCATTTTCATAAACGTACGGTCAAGGCATTTACTGAGTTACTAGCTGCAGCAGGTTTGAAAAATGCTTCTGATTTGAAACGTGAGCATGTATATCGCCGAATTTCGATGAGTGAAGTGCGTCGTTATGATCAGTTATATCCAGAAATTCCTGTGGGTTGTTTGATTGGTACAGATACGATTCCTGAGCTTTTCCGTAAGGAGATGTTGGGGGCTATTGATAAATAAGTTGAAAATGAAGAATTAAAAATTGTTGTTTAATTTAGTAGAAGAACTGATCACAAATTTGATAGTTAATGAAAGAAAAAGTTTACGATTTATTACTCAGTGGAGGTGAAAATGTAAGTGTTGTATTTAGCATTTTAGAGGGTAATTTAAAATTAAAAGAAGAAATAGAAACAGAGATCAATGGGTTACTGAAAATAGATTCATTGCATGATTTGTTTCCAGATTGGGAAAATAGTTACAAAGATATTCCCACTGCAGTGAAGGAAAATAAATTAGACCAATGGTTTGAACATCCCTTACTTGGAGGTCTATTGGAACAAGCAGAACATCTTTCTCTTGATGGATTTGAACTCGAAGAGTTACCAGACTGTATTGGTCGATTTACCATGCTAAAGAGATTAAGATTAGAAATTAATAAATTAGCGACACTTCCTCAAAGTCTAGCTAAACTAAAAGATCTAACTCTTTTACAAATAAATCATAATGCTTTTGAGGTTTTACCTACTGTAATTAGCGAATTTAAACAACTGCAGCACTTATCTGCTAATCACAATAAACTAAAGACCTTACCTGCCTATCTTGGACAGATATCGACTTTAATAAGTTTATCTGTCCAATCAAACGTATTGACGGAGTTACCTAATAGTATAGGAAACCTTCCGAATTTAAAAATTGCTTATTTAAATAATAATCAATTGCAAAACGTCCCAGCTACAATATGGGAATTGCCTAAGATAGAGACGCTTAGTTTGTCAAATAATAACTTATCAGAATTACCAACGATTACCAAAAATCAAACTAGTTTAAAAAATCTTTATGTAGATTCAAATCAGCTAACTCATTTACCTGAAGGAATGGATAAGCTTTGTCAATTGGATAGTTTGAGATTGTCAAATAATAATTTAGTCAAGTTACCAGATACAGCACTAGGTAAATTGGAGAAAATAAGGATAATTGAGGCAGAAAATAATGCATTATCTGTAATACCTACTGGCTTATTGAAATGTAAAAACTTAAGTATATTGTTATTAGACGATAATCCTATTTATAATTGTAAGACTGCTGACGATGAAACTAAATTACTAGACTTTATGGACTCTTTTGAATATTGTGATTTTGGTTAGTATCTAAATTGTTATTATATGTACTATATAATTGAACCAATTCAATAAATTTCATGTTGCTTGGATGTTGTAAAGCTTAAAAATAACAGGCTTGTAACAAGCTTACCATATCCAAAAAGTAAAAATTATGAAAAAGAAAAAAATTGTGATCCTGACAGGTGCAGGAATTAGTGCAGAGAGTGGGATCCAAACCTTCCGTGATGCCGATGGTTTATGGGAAGGACATGATGTACAGGAAGTAGCTTCGCCAGCAGGATGGAAAAAAAATAAGGAGTTGGTTTTAGATTTTTACAACCAGCGTCGAGCGCAATTGCACACAGTAGAACCGAATGCTGCACACAAAGCCTTAGCCAAATTAGACCAGCATTTTGAAGTATGTGTTATTACTCAAAATGTAGACGATTTGCACGAAAGAGGTGGCTCTCAGCGGATTTTGCATTTACATGGAGAATTATTCAAAGTCCGATCAACACTAGATCCTAGCTTGGTATACGAGCACACAGGACCAATCAATATTGGTGATAAATGTGAGAAAGGT
>JAKVCT010000351.1 GCA_022448995.1 Saprospiraceae bacterium | reverse complement strand
GAAGATCCCTTCCAATTTAGTGGTAGTTCAAATCCTTATGATGATATAATCAATATCACAACAGAAGAAGCTCATACAGGAGAGGCAAGTATACGGGTGGCTTCTTATGAAAACACTCATAGTCATAGCCCAATCTTTGTGTTAAATGAGGAAGTTTGTCGAGATAAGCTCAAGGCTGCACCTTACAATTATAATGCATCTGCTATAGATAATTATTTTGAAAATGGGGTAGAATCCACTGTTGCTAATATCCCTCATATTCTTAGAACAAGCACAAATACGGGTGTTAATGGTTTGAATACACCTCTTCCGATAGAATGTGATTGTTTAGGGAAATTTGCACCTGAAGCAGGTAAGGAATATCATGTTTCAGCTTGGGTAAAAGAGAGTAAAAATAGCATGGAGCAAAATGATAAGGTGACTTACTCAAAAACCAAGATAGAAGTACGTTTCTATGATGCTTCAGAGAATGAAATTAGCAAGGCTGAATTTTATCCTAGAGGTAAGATGGTAGAGTTGTGGCAACCTATAAAAGGTAATTTTATTATACCTGCTAATACTCAATCTATTCGAATTTATTTGATGGATTTAGGAACTACATTAGTAGGAAGTTTCTTTGATGATATTCGTATTCATCCAGCTGATGCTAACATGCAAAGTTTTGTCTATAACCAAGATGATTACTTGATTTCGGCAGAATTAGACAGAGATAATTATGCAACTTTCTATATCTATGATGAGCGTAGACAGCTGATCAAAGTGAAGAAAGAAACCGAAGAAGGAATTAAAACGATTCAAGAAGGTCGTCAACACACAAAATATAATGCAAATGCTCTCAATACACAGTAATTTTAAAAAAATTATCTGTTGTTGTTTGGCTATCCTGTGCACTACATTAGTAGGTGCACAGGATATGACCAAGGACTTCAGTGAGGTCTATACCCATTATTTAGAAATGGATTACTATGTTTTGGATATGAAAGCCATTACTTACCATTCTACTCAAGATAAGGGAACTGTAGAAGCTAGTAGCAAACTAGCTAAAAGAGGCAAGTGGGCTTATTCCAGTGCTGAGGGACAGAAAATTCTGCAAAAGGATGATGTTCTGTTGATGGTTGACGAGAAGGAAAAAGAGATAAGATACCAAAAAATGCAAGGTGAATACCCTGTCATGAACACTGAACAATACCAAGAAGTTCTAAAGCAACTTGAGAAATATCCAAATAAGTTTTTAGGAAAAAAGGGAAATGTATCTAGTTATCGAATAGATATCGAACATTATGCTTTTGACCGTATCGAAATCAAATTGGATGTGGTTCAAAAAACGCTTTTAGAGGTTACTTATTATTATAGACAAGATCTGGAACTAGATGAGCCTTTGCCTTACAAGGTGAGCACATTCTACACACTAAACGACAAAGAAAAACCAAGCAGCACTTGGTTTAATACAGAGAAATATATCAAGATTAACCAAGGTAAGGCAGAACTGACAAGTGCCTACAAACATTATGAACTGATCCAATAAAAAAAGTAATGAGCAAAATAATTCAATATATTTTAGCTATTCTAGGGGTATTTCTAGTGACTTTTGCTGCAAAAGCAGGAGACGAAAGTTATGTAAATAGCCTAAAAGGAGATGAAATACGTGTAGGAAATAGCAATGTTACAGAAGATATTTGGTATACTTACATGCAAAATAATAACGATTGGGAAAATGTTTCTGCAACAGCTTCCAAACAGAGTCCTTTTGCTAGAGATAAACGTTTCAGCAATTATGATGCAAATGCTTATGTCAGCTTGCGTTGGGAGGGTACTGATGCTGTGAGATTCAATGAAAAATGGTACTATAAAGTTACTGTTTTGGTAAAAGGTTGGGATGCCGATGGAAATCAGATTGGTAATGAGCAACGAACACTAAATATTGACTATAATCCAGAACATGTCAGTAGCTTTAAGGATTGGGATGCCTTAAGACTGCCTAATATTCACCGTGTAGAAGTGACCATTAGGAAGATTGAATTTTCTAATGATGGAGTTAATTATGTATCTCAAGGAGTTGTAGGAAATAAATTTGAAGATTTATACTTAGAAACTAAGGTAGAAGTTGAGCGTTATTTTTCTTTAGATTTAGAAGAATCACTTGGAGTATGGCGACAAAATATAAATACAGTAGACCGTACAGTAACTTATGCTTGGGATTATTTGGAAGGTGCAGAGCTTTACGATTTTGAATGGGTTTACGTTTTTAGTGAAGCGCATTTAGAAGGAACAGGAACACCAGATATTGATTGGGATAGAGCTACTCGTGTAACTTTAGAAAATAATCATTATAGTTTAGAATTGCCTTATGAAGAAGGATATGTGTATGTTCGAGTGCGAGCAGTGAGCTATGCGAATCCTGCTCACCAACGCATTATGACAGATTGGGAGTATGAGGAAATTTTGAGAATACTAGAGACAGGAGGAGACATTACACCTTTTGAGTCTGATGCTGTTGGGGCGACCGATAAAAATTGGTCTTATCAAGCTCAGTACGCAGAACATGGCAAACGAAGCGAGGTGATTTCTTTCTTTGATGGAACAGGGCGTTTACGCCAAACTATCACTAAAGACAACAGCACAGGAAATGTATTGGTGGCAGAAACTGTTTTTGATTATGAAGGTAGAGAAGCGATTTCTATATCGCCTAGCCCAAGTGGTAGCCACCAGATGAAATTTTATCAAAATTACAATTTGAATACTGCTAGTCCAGCCAAGCCTTTTTCGGCGGTTGATTTTGATAAAGATGACAATTATTATAATCCTAGTAACCCTACAGCTACCGTAATTGCTAGCCCTTTGAGTACAAGTAGTGGAAGTAGCCAATACTTTTCTTCTAATAATCCTGCGGCAAACTCAGGGAATATGGCTTATGTACCTGATGCAGATGGATATCCTTATGCACGAACAACAATTGATAATCAAGGAAGGATTAAAACGCAAGCAGGTGCTGGAGAGCACTATAAAAAAGGCAGCGGACACGAAACGGAGTTCTACTATGGTAGTGTTTTTCAAGAAGATTTAGACCAACTTTTTGGAGCAGAAGTAGGTTATGCTGAGCATTATCGAATGAAAGCGGTGAAAGATGCAAATGGGCAACTTTCTGTAACTTATGAGAATTTAGCTGGGCAAACTATTGCTACTTCTTTAGTGGGTGGAGCACCAAATGATGATCAGAACAATCCTATGTTGGAAGACTTAGATCCTAACAACGATAATTATAATTATGATAAGACTAGGGATCATACAGTAGGGTTAACGCCATATAATAGAGTGGAAGTAGATGCTGATGGGATACCAGAATGGGTTATTCACAGAGAATTAGCATTTATTAGCGATGGGGATTACAATTTTACCTATACTTTTGATCCAAGCCAATATACTGGTTGTGGAAATGGTGATTGCAATTATGAGGTATTGTTTTATTTGTTAAACGATGAAGGAAATGAACTACCACTGTCTGATAGCGATCCTTATGTGTCATACACACTACCAAACGGCTTACCCGGTACCCTAGACGAGCCTTTTGCCTTGGGTGCTATTGGGCAAACTCAAATAAGTTTTACATTAAAAATAGGTGCAGGATTCTTAGAGCAGGGAAGTTATATTTTAGAAAAGCGTTTAAGATTAATTAATATAGATGAACAAGTAGCTGATTTTGAAGAGCAACTCAGAGATGAGCTTTCTATTTATATGTTGGATCCTTCTAATAGTAACTTAAGTCTAATTGGGAATGGTTCTAACTATTGTTTAGATCCATCAGTGGTGGTCAATGAAGTTGTAAGTTCTATTGATTTGGAATGTTATACAGAAGACGGAAATCAAACTACTATTCCTGATCTTCTAGATCCCAATGGAGATGTATCTCCAGGTGGTGTAACTTGTGATGTATATCGTCAATTATTATTAAATGATGTAAGCCCAGGTGGAGGAGCAGATGATGCCGGAATTGTAAGAGGAGATATTATTTTATCTATTAATGATTACGAAGTAAATGATGTTTCAGCATTGCAAGAAGTT
>JAKVCT010000350.1 GCA_022448995.1 Saprospiraceae bacterium | reverse complement strand
ACATAGAAAGTATCTACAGCTAAAAATTGCGCTTCGATAGGAGTTGGACCTTGTGTATCCAATGTTCCATCATAGACAGAATTTTGACGTCCTGGTGTTCCACCACTTACATCAGTTGAGGCGATCCAGTTAGAAGCACCAATACAGGTTTGGTTTGGATTAATCACCTCTAATGACCATCCCCCATCATCTTTAGAGTTATCCTGATACCAAGCATCATCATAATCTACACTATCTACCAAAACACCTAAATCTGTTTTGAGGCTTAGGTCTTCACCACCATTTGTTAATCCCATAGAACTAATGCCAATTACATCACCATAAGCCAGTAAACTATCTACATTGGCTGTAGCCGTAATTAAAACAAAAGAATCAGGTTCTAGCACAAAAGCAGGTAAGATGCGGTTTGAACCTTCGTTGAAAATATAATTTTCTAAATCAATGGCATTGGTAGAGCGATTGTATAGTTCGACATACTCAACTAAAGGTAGACCGACTTGAGGAGACTCGTCCGCAAAAATTTCATTGATAATAATATCTCCAAAAGTAGCAGCTTGCAATTCAAAATATGTAAACGGAAAGCCTAAAGGTGTAGATGTATTGCCCAAACAATCTTGTAAACCATTCCCCACATTAAGTGTATAGTTCGTTTGATTAACCATTGCTGTATTCAAGGTCAAAAATACAGTGTCTGGTGCTGCATAAACTGCATTGGTTACGGTAAACCCTGCAATAGAATAATTTCCTGTATTTTCGGCAGTTGCTTGATCTACCAATTCATCAAAAACTAAAATAAGTTCAGTAGAACTGATAAATTCTACGGTTTGTAAAACAGGCCCTTGTATATCTGGTGTATTATCCAATACAGAATTGGCAGTTCCAGGAGTTCCCCCACTAGCATCATTTGAGGCAATCCAGTTAAAAGCACCACTACAAGGAATCAAATTAGGGTTGATTAACTCTAAAGTCCACCCCCCATCATCTTTGGCTGCATCTTGGTACCAAGTATCCTCATAGTCCACACTATCTATGACCACAGCAGTTGCATCTTGTAGGTATAGATCTTCACCACCATTAGTTAGACTGATAGAACCAATGTTTAGTACTTGTCCATAACCTTGATAATCAGCTACAGCCCCACTAGCACACAAAATCACATAAGAATTTGGTAAAATGGTATAGGAAGGTATATTTCGATCAACTCCATCATGGAATATATAACCTGTTAAATCAATTGCATAATTTGCTCTATTATACAACTCAACAAATTCGGTACTTGGTAAACCAACTGCTGGACTTGGATCTGCAAAAATCTCATTGATAACAATATCACCAGGAACAGCAGCTTGTGTCAAATAATAGGTAAACGAAGCAGTTCCATTAGAAATAGGATTGGAACTTACATCCTCTACACCATTTACTGTCAACTGATAAGTTGTTAAATTTGTTAGACCAGTCACCGTCAAATGCACTAAACTTGGATCTACTCCGTCTAGAGTTGCATTGGTTACTGTTGCTCCATTGTCTAAAACATAATTTCCAAGAGTTTCAGCAGTAGTTTGATCCAAAAACTCATCAAAATCTACGTCTACATTAGTTGCAGTAGTTGCAGTAGCACTAAGTACTACAGGCGGATTAGTGTCCACAAACAAAGGACTAATTAAAATATCATCAAAATAAAAGTTTGAAGAGTTGCTAGTTGTGTATTCACAAAATACACCAAAAAAGCTACCTGAAGTGTGTGTATTATCATTGCCAGAAGCATCCAAAACATAGGTAGTACCTCCTGCATAATCTACTTCCATTGTCCAAGCCCCTGCATTATCTCTCGTGATTCGTACACGTAAATCAGGACTACTTGCTACATTACCATCTGTGCCTCGCATGACTGAAGTAGAGCTCGTACCATCTTGTCTAAAAACCTCTAGAGCATCATTAGATCCCGACTCACCTACTTGCAGATAATACCCATTTAGGCTAGAAGTTAGGTCTGAATTATCCGATTGTAAATAGATACGTGCATTATTACCCCCAGAAGGGCTGAAGGTTAGGCGTAAATAAAATTCCCAAGTTGTACTGTCTTGAATACTTGCCGCAGTAGACAAATAAGATGTCCCAGCACCTGAAGTATTTAACCGCAGCTCATTGCCAGTATTGACCTCAAAGGCTGTTGTATTCCCAATCCAAGTTGGGTTATTAGTAAAATCTCCATCTGTAAAATCATCTTGCAAACTTTGTGCATGAAGTGTTCCTATTCCAAATAAAGCACAATAAAAAAAGAAAGAGGTTAAAATTTTTTTCATAATCGAACGCTAGTTGATTCATGCTAAAAGACTAAGCTATTGATAATCTTCAGCTTAGTTAAAATATAGATTTGTTGCTTAAAAATACAATTCTAGTTTTAACTAGATATTAAATCTTGATTTTTTATTTTCAAACTAGCTCAGAAACCCTGTCTAAAAAAGTAGTTCACAACAAATAAACTCCAAAATGTGTATTGTAACACAATATATTTTTAGTAGATTGTTTATGAACATATTACTAAGCTAAAGGAGCTTGATTCGTATTTATATTTTAGAAAGTTTTATATAAAAAGAGCTATTTCCAAAATAGGCCACATTACATAGAATTTTAGACCAAAATGCCTAAATAATAATTTTTAAAACATATATGTATCATACGATACTAAGACATATTTACTATCTCAAAATAATAGTTTATATTAGCCACAAATTTTACTCATTACAATAAACAATCAGTCATTATGAAATCATTACAACAAATATTCTCTATCACTAGTCTATTAGGATTAATTTTCTTATTGTCTAGTTTTGGTTATGTACCTGCATCAGAATCTTCTGTTTTAGGAAGAGAAGATGGTAAGGGAAAAGAGCCTAAAACAGAACAATCTAAAAAGCAGCAAAAAGCAGAGAAACGTCAATTTAAGCTGAACCAAAAATTGAATAAGGTTTCAGCAACATTAGATGCAGAGACAAAAACTAAACGCCAAAAGCGTTTGAAAATGAAGTTGGATAAGATCCGCAAGCAGATGGAAGGTGAGAACACAACTATTGCTACTTTAGCTATGATTTTTGGTATCATTGCATTGAGTTTATGTCTTTTAGGATTTTCCATAACTGTTGCTATTCCTCAACTTGGTATTCTATTCTGGATTGCATGGCCTTTAGGAATTGCAGCCATAGTTTTGGGAGCTCTTGGTATTGGATTTGCAAATAATAAATCTGATCAGTTTGGTGGAAGAGCAAAAGCTAAATTGGGTTTAATCTTTGGTATTGTTACTATTTCTTTAATGGTGATTTTGACAATTATAATACTTATCCTCATTATATCTGTACTCTAAACCAAGATGAGGTAATTCGAGTAAAATCTACTCTTAAGAATCATATATTTTGCGTAATCTCTATAATAGAGGTTACGCTTTTTTTATTCCCTAATTGAACTTTTTATTAAAGACTTGGCTTTTGTAAACTGTATACTAACACATATATAGATTATTACTAACACAGATCACAATCTACTATTGATACAACTCGGTATTGATAGAATTTATCTACCTCTTAATTTTGGAAAAATGAATGTGTTAAGCACAGCAAACTTGGACAAGTCCCATCCCTTTCGTCAATGGTTGACTTGGAAAATACCGAATACTGATTTAACAATTGAAGGATATTCGAGAGCAAGTGATAAAACCTTTTTCTTTATCCCTCAATTACGAACTTGTTTAGACGCGTCTTTGGCAGAAGGTCGGAAAGGAGAACAAGTATTTATTACACATGGACATAGTGACCATGTAACCGATATTGAATTTTTATCCAGCAAAGCTGGTGTGCAGATTTATACACCAAAGGTTTTGACAACACATTTAGATAATTATATCCATGCTTGTCGCCAGATTTATCATTCTGGTACTTATGATCCAGAGAAACGTGGAAAGGATTACACCTTGAATGGTTTAGAGGCTAATGAAGTAATTTCGTTTAAGCGTAAAAATCAAACATATCAAGTCAAGACCTTCCATTGTGACCATAAGGTTCCTTGTTTGGGTTATGCTTTTGCTCAATCCAAAAAGCGACTAAAGCCGGAGTTTGCAGCCTTGCAGGCAGAAATGTCTAAGGCTGATTTTGGTAAATTACTGGGCAATAAGCGCAAGGAGGGGATTGAGATCCAAGAGACTTATCTAGATCCTATTTTTGCTTATGCTGGTGATACACATGCTAGTAATTATGCCAAACAGGATTGGCTTTGGGATTACCCTTGTCTAATCACAGAATGTACTTATATCAAGGATGAAGATTTGGCAAGAGCTGATGAACGTAAACATACTCACTGGGAACATTTGCGTCCTTATGTTTTGGCACATCCCGAAACTACATTTGTCTTGATTCATTTCAGCTTGCGTTATCCTGATGCAGAAATTCTTGAGTTTTTTGAGCAGGAACGAGCAAAATATGGTTTTGATAATGTAAAATTATGGATTTCTGATGCCCCATTGTTGCAACAACAACATCAGCAAAATACATAAGCAATAATTATACAATTGCTCGGGCAAGGAAATTTTATAAAGAAGTTCACATTAGCCCAATAATTAGGATTTAAGTAGGTGGACATAATTAATTTTATAATAATTCACAAGAATTTTTGATGCTGAACGAGGCGAAAAACGTAGGGAT
>JAKVCT010000035.1 GCA_022448995.1 Saprospiraceae bacterium | reverse complement strand
TCCCTACGTTTTTCGCCTCGTCCAGCATCAAAAATTCTTGTGAATTATTATAAAATTAATTATGTCCACCTACTTACTTGATACTTAATTTCTTATCATTTATATTCTTGGTTCTGTTAAATAACTTCAAATACCTCATGTATAGATATACTATCTTCAAAAAACGAATTAGCTTCATTTTCCTTTGTATAATATTAGGACTTACATCCTGTGCTTCCTCTTCTGAAACACCTACCACATTGAGCCGTAAATTCTGTAGTTGTGCAAAAACAATGACACCGACCGCTGCCAAATTGGAGAAACAAACTGAACTATCACCAGAATTAGTTGCCGAAACTAGTCAAAATATTCAAGGATTTGTACATTGTTTAGGAGGGCAAGAGATTTGGCAAAAGATATTCAATTCTGCCAATAAAACCTCTACTAAAACCTTAGATTTGATTAAAGAAAAGTGTCCAAAAGTTTGGCAGAGTTATCAACAGCACTACAACTTAAAATAGAACGTATTCAAATCAATAAACGATCATTAAACATAAGTTTATCATTCTTTGTAATCTCCCTTTTCAACTAGCCCCTTCAAACAGACATAAGTAATCTCCAAGGACTTATATTATGGGATACTTAATACTCTGCCAATAAAATGTGAAAAATTTATATTACAGAGTATTTAACCCTATCTAGTGATTTTCTAAATTTCGTTGTCGCTTAAGGAAT
This sequence comes from Saprospiraceae bacterium, assembly GCA_022448995.1. Classification (GTDB taxonomy): domain Bacteria; phylum Bacteroidota; class Bacteroidia; order Chitinophagales; family Saprospiraceae; genus JAKVCT01. The sequence goes on along the minus strand of JAKVCT010000035.1, from coordinate 27,315 downwards.
GTACTAAATACAAATACTAATGGAATACCAATTCCACTAATTACTCCCATTTTAATTGGTGCAATTACATGTGTTTTTTGGAACCACTCTACTTGAAATACACCAGGAAACAAGTACTTTAATAGCAGAAATGTCCATATTCCAGCCCATAAACTTAGAAAAAAAGCAGTACGAATACCAACTTGTACACCTTGGTTAAAGGTCAAAGCACCGTTGAGCATTACATTTCTGTAATGACGAATTGACCAGTAGATAAAGAAAATACTTGTACCCAAATTAAGGATCCACCTAAGATAATAGATCCAAGACAAGCCCTCATCAGGCTGTATTCCTAATAAGAAAAAAAGAAGATCTTGTATTATAATGAATATTGCTCCCCAAAGCGCATATCGCGCTGCGATGTTTTCCATATTTTAAAATATTAGTATCTTACAGCCACAGTCGATTAAAAAAATATAAGTGGTTGATGCTCAGGAATATAAAAAAGGCTTTTGTCTTAACTAAACACCTGATAATCAGTTGTTAAGAAAATAGATTTATGTGTTAGTAAAATAAATTTATAACTTTCAATAGATAGTACTTTTACATTAGATATTACAAAGTTGTTCAAAAATGAGTCTTAATTTTTTAAATTCATTTAAGGAGCAACCTTCATCATGAATTAACTTGTATGAAAAAAAAGAAACTAGCTTTACACTGGCAAATCATCATAGGGATGATTTTGGGAATCAGTTTTGGATTTGTGGTAAGCAGCACGACTTTTACCAATACAATGGGAAGGGCAAGCTTCAATCCAGACGCTGCAGAACAAGATAACTATGTTCTCCAATTCCGAGCAAGAAATACGGAAACACTCAAAACAGATACTTTTGATTTTGTTTTTTATAAAAGCACCAATCCTCAAGCTAGTGCTTACAATAGCTTACAAGTTAAGAGCAAAGAAACTGTAAGTTTTGATTTACTCAAAGCAGAAGATCAGAAAAAATATAAATATTTGGGTTTAATCAAACCGGGATCTTATACAACTTTGTCACCTACAGGAGATAGCCTCAATACCAAAGGAGCTTCGGAGGTGAGCATCAAAAAACAAACTCCAGCTTTTCCACCCATTAAGATAGAACCCAATAATACATTTATTCAGAACTGGATCAAACCCTTTGGTACCATCTTTATTGGTTTGCTAAAAATGATTGCTGTTCCTTTAATCTTAGCATCTTTGATCAAGGGAGTATCCGACCTACAAGATATCTCTAAGCTTTCTAAAATGGGAGGACGTACTATTGGGTTTTATATCTGTACTACTATTATTGCGGTAACCATTGGCTTGCTCGTTGTGAATATCATAGAACCAGGAAATTCTATCTCAGATATTACACGTGAAGATTTGATGGCACAGTTTGCCGGAGATGCAGATAAGCGAATAAATGCTGCTGCAGAACAGCAAACCAAGGGACCATTACAGCCTCTAGTTGACTTAGTTCCTCAGAATGTATTTGCTGCAATTAGCCAAAATGGTAAGATGCTACAAACCATTTTGTTTACTATTATGTTTGGCGTGGGATTAATTTTGATTGATCCTAAAAAAGCAAAACCTGTCAAGGACTTTTTTGATGGTGTTAATGAAGTCATTCTGAAGTTAATCGACTTGATTATGTTGATAGCACCTTATGGGGTATTTGCCTTGATGGCTGCATTAGTAGCAGATGCACCTAATGCCGAAATTTTCCAAGCCTTAGGCTGGTACGCACTGGCTGTAGTTTTGGGGCTAGGCCTGATTATTGGAATTGATCTATTGCTAATCTGGTTGTTTGCACGGCGATCGCCATCGTCTTTTATCAAGGCGATTAGTCCTGCACAATTACTTGCATTTTCGACTAGTTCGAGTGCAGCTACACTGCCTGTAACGATGGAACGAGTAGAAGAACATGTTGGTGTAGAAAAAGAAGTGAGTAGTTTTGTCTTGCCAGTAGGTGCAACCATTAATATGGATGGTACCAGCCTATACCAAGCTGTGGCAGCTATTTTTATTGCACAAGTATTTGGTAATGACCTTACCTTGGCTGCTCAATTGAGTATTATTGCAACAGCAACCCTAGCTTCTATAGGATCTGCGGCCGTTCCTGGTGCAGGAATGTTAATGTTGGTAGTTGTTTTAGAGTCCATTGGGGTCAACCCTGCGGGAATTGCTTTAATTTTTGCCATTGACCGACCGCTTGACATGTGTAGGACAGTAGTCAATGTGACAGGGGATGCTATGGTGGCTACCTTGGTAGGTAAATCATTAGGCAAATTAGGAGATCCTAATGTCAAAGACTGGGATGATCATTATCAAAAAGAAGAAGGGTGATCAAAAAGAACAAAGTATTAAAGATTATTTAAGTATTTTTTGTGTGGTAAGAAATTAGTATTTTGTTAATTTAACAAGGCAATTTATCGCCTAAAAAACTACTTGAATAAGCTTTATTGGATACCTGCAATTTTTTTAATGTACAATAGAGTTGATTAAGAGTAGTTTGGTGCGCAAAACCACGAAGTACTCAACAAAGTTAATGACTTCTTGCACTACTATTCTTTATTCTGTTATTATACTGGACTTCCTAGCATCGGCTAGGAAGTCCTTGTGCAACTCTGATCAGTTAGTTGCACAGTCTAACAATTTATGCTCTATACAACTCCATTTGTAATAAACTCTAATGATGCGTTTTTTACTTAGTATTATTGTATTGTCTTTCTGTTTAGGACAGGTTACTTGGGCGCAACAAGTTAACTCTATAGATGGGAAATTTCAACTGCGAAATTTTAAGCTCCAAAAGAATGTGTTTGATGATAACCATTCTACAAGAGGTATACTATTGAGTTTTGAGACCAATTATAGAGCAGAAAATAAATTAATTTCCAAAGAAAGTAGTCTAATCATTCATAAAAAAGGAGATACACTATATCAAAGTAATAATCTGCTTTGGATTCAACGTGCAGGACAATGGCAGATGACCCAAATCTTTATTCCTTACCGAGAAATCAATCTAGAAGCAGGTCAACATTCTGGTATTGAGCTTTTGTATCTGATTCCTAGTATTGGTGAACTAAGACATAAAATCACTTTCGAACAGTTTACACGCTTAGCTATTGAGCTTGAAGTTCAACAAGGGGAAATTAAGGAACGTCTGAAATCTTGGGATCCAAGTATTAATATTACAAGCTGGCTACCCGATCCTTACTGGACTATCCGAACAGGAGAGCAGGCAACAATTCCTATTGTACAAACAATAGATACCTTGAATAGCTTCTTTGTCAAATCAGAGAAGGTTCGTTTTTATATACTCAAAGGAGAGACTGTGATTTGGGATTTTTGGGATGAGGATGGAGAAGAGGATGAACTTCTGGGACAGTATATTTTTGACCAAGCAAATGGAGATTTCAAAAAGACTTATTTTGGTCAAATGTTCGGTGATGTAAAAAATTTGGACTTTGAGATTTCGCAAAAAATCCTAGCACAACAGCCAATTAGTCTATATGTCAATGAAACAAGCCATAAGGGGAAAAAAGGTGTACATATTGATATTGAATACGATTTGGCTAGAGCCTATAGCTCAGAGAAAATCAAACCCAATTTTATTTTTTTGGATGAAAATAAAAATCCATTAACCGTCGATTTAAATATATTCAAAAAAATGGAAGGTGCTGTTGATCTGAATGTATTTACTCAATTAGATTCTACTGGCGGTGATATGCGTTATTTTATTCCTTTCTATTTTTGGGATAGTGCAATTAGATACATCCAAGTAGAGTTTGAAACCGAAAAGGCACAAAAGGCAATTGGTGCTCCTCGATTTCTAGTTAATCCTATTGAGTTTGATAAAGTGGTTGTTTATTCTGGTTTGGATATTCAGCAGTACACCAAGGTGGAAGGGGCTACTGGAGTCTATTTTAGAATGTATTATCGCGTTCGAGAAATTCATCAATATTCTAAGTTAGAAATCAAGTTCTTGAATGAAAATGAAGAAATTGCAACATCTAGAATCTATCAAATTCCGCACAGCAAAAAAACTACAGATATCTTTGCCTTAGATCAAAATCATATTACTATATCTGCTCCAAGAGAACAGGATACTTTAGAGTTTTTTATTCCCTATCCAGAGCTCAAAGAAAATAAGTTTAGTGTAGAGATGAATATGGTTCCAGATGGTACAGTTCCTATATTGCGTGAGGGAATTATAGAGCTGGCTGGCCGAGCTAATCTATCTGATGCAAAATTAGAATTGGAAAAAGAAACTAATCAATTCTTAGCAGGAGACTATGGACATAATTATGCGATTGGTTTTACATTGCCTCGATTTTACCAAAATCGAAGTAAACTGGAAATTGAAGTGAAGCTTAATGGAAAGGATTTCAAGAATTATAAACTTATTTCTTCTGTTTATCAAGCAGAGAATCAGCGTATGACTTCAGGCAAAGGAGAATTGAATCTATTAATTCCTTTACGTTACATGCAACGTAACCTGCGTGTAGAAGTAGAAGCAGTTATCTTGCATGATGAGGGAAATATCTTATCCAACAAATTGGAGCTCAACTGGACGGTTAAGGATGAAACCATTAATAATCGAAAGGTTTCCTTTAGTGTTAGGCAGCTTAAATTTGATAAGGTTTGGGAGGAGGCTGTAGATACCAGTACAGGCAATACACCTTGGGATTATGTGCTAATGGTTGGATCAGACGAAGTCCTAAAGTTGCCCATGAAATATAACTTTAAGGGACAAGTCTTAAAGGCTGCTTATGCTAAAGAGCTCTTTTTGCACCGAGAAGATTTAATTCTTGTATATTTGCAACATAGAGATCGTCCCAAACTCCAACAACTTCTATGGGAAGGAGATCTAGGTAAACTAAGCCAAAATAAGTTGAGTATACAGGCGCAAGACATGACCCCAGTCAAACGTATTTCAATAAAATCTAAAATATTAAATTAGTGTTGTGTTTCATGCAAAAAAAAGCTCTACTTAGAGCTGTACTTCTAGGTTTTTTATGCCTGCTGCAAGCTAACTTTGCACAGGCTTATGGTGCTTCAGAAGAAGTAATTCAAGCATTAGAGGTTTCTCCAGTGCTTTCTTCCGAAGCTAAACTACGACCATTGCCTATTGAAAAGAAAAAGGCAAGAAAAAAGAAAATAAAACGTAAGTTCAAGATTTTTTCAAAGAAGAGTCCACAAAAAAGACAGAGATCCAAAAAATCTAAAGCGAATTTACTTCATGCTCTACTAGCTTATCCTTTAGTTGCTTTAGGTATTGGAGGCTATGTTGTTGGGGTGGTAACTCAGCTTACTTTCTTGTGGATTTTGGGAATCTCTTTATTATTATTAGGCTTGGCGATTATCGTTCTTATTCAAGCTGCAGCAGGTTGGGCTTCTGTTGCTCCGATCTATGCAGTTACCGATTTGATCTTAGTGGTTTTATCTGTGGTTGCTGCAATTGCATTGCTTGTTTTAGGATTAGCAATGAGTTTACCTGCATTTTGGGGAGCAGGTATCTTATTATTCATTCCTTTGTTTCTTCAATTAGTAATCATCATCTTAGCTGAGTCTTAAGTAGTAATACGAGCTTCTCTAGTTAGGGAGGTTGGTTTATCAAGAGGAGAAGCACTAGAAATAGGGATTTTTGCTTCACTGAGCCCTTCGAGGTTACCCCGCTTTTGACTGTAAAGTACAAAAAGCGGAGTAACCTCGAAGAGCTCAGTGAAACTAATTTGTTTTTAAATTTATCTTGTAAATGTTTGATTATCAGTTGTTTTACTTAATACTAAAACAAGCTAATTAATCTTCATCACCGCCAAAAATTTCCATTTCTTCTGCATCATCATCTTCACTTTCCTGTGCTTTTGGTGCCTTAGGTTCCTGACGATCCCACAACAAGAACGCAGCAATTTTACGGTTTCGACGAGCTTCTACCTTTTTAGGATCATCACTTTTCTCTTTCTTCTCTTTGATCTTCATACCATGTTTTTTACGAATCTTTAGACGCTCATCTTTCCATCCTTTTTTATATTTATCCAAATTGGCAATTGCTCGATCAATATCGTCAGCATATGTATCCTTTACAGGTTGTAACTTAGCGACAATTTCTTTTTTACGGTCACGGATAGCTTTTTGTTTAGGCTTTGTTTTAGCCTTAATCGCCTCTTCATCCATTCCATCTTTTGCCATTTTTTTCTTTTCCTTCTTAAGAGCTTTTTTATCTGCTTTGATGATATTGTTTTCAGCCCTCAATTCTCCTAGTAAAGCTAGGCTAGAGGCATCTAATTTAGCATCAAATGTAGAATGCTGTTCTTTCAAAATAGGATACATTACTGTTCTATAATGTTCTTTTAGCTCTTTTCTTCCCTCTTTTTTAGCTTTCTTCAAATCAGCTTCTTGTGCAAATACATCAGCACTGATGAATACAAAAAGTAATAAGCTTAAAATTCCTAGATTTTTCATTTGGATTAGGTTATATTTTGTTGATAATTTATAATTACATGCTGCATCTTAGACTAAAATCATTCCATAAAATACTAGATGCAAATTTTGAATGCAAATGTTTGTTTTGTTTTGCCTTCGTTTCCTTAGACTCTAGAATTACCCAAAAGATACATGAGGAGGAAAAAAAAATACATTTTTTTTAAAAAACAATCCACAACTATCTTATAATAGGTTGACTAACAATTGACTATACTGTAGTTTTGCTAGTGTATTAAATAGCGAAGTTGTTTAAGAATTATCTTCATCGCATCAAATTCATTAATTTTGGCCATTTTATCACCTTTTTTAACTTCGCTTCGTCGAGCCTTTCGAGGTTATCGTCGGTAGTGCCACTATTCAGTCAAAAAAGGGACTTAAATTGATCAGAATCATCTAAATTTCTGCATTAAATCTAATGCTTAAACAACTGTAGCATAAAATTATGTTGCAAAATAACTTATCTCTAGTTAATCAAAATAAAAGGAGCCCACAATTTAGGATCTGGATTATTTCTTCTGAATTCTTTCCTTGCTTTCAAAAAAGCTTCATTGTACGACGAAGTTTTCAGATAATGCTTGTAGAAGAGTGTCATCATCTCAGCCGATTTTTTGTCATTGATATAAGACAAGGTCATCAATACCTTTTTTGCACCAGCTTGTCTAAAAGCTCTCTGTAGACCTTGCAGACTTTCTGTATTAGCCGATAAGTCGCCATTAGCAGTTTGACAAGCATTCAAAACTACTAATTCTGTATTACTTAGGGATAAGGTTGCAATTTCGTAGGCAAATAGGACTCCATCATTTTCGTGATTAATAATAGTTTGAGAGCTTTTCCAAGCATTATTAGCCCCTGATAAGATCAGCCCACAACGCCAGAAAGGTTCTTCAGCCAGGATTATTTTTTTTCGCATCCCTACAGGTAGATAGTCTCCCTCTTGAAAAGGCGCAACAGAAAATCCATGTGTAGCAATGTGCAAGATTTGAGGAGAACCTCTACCATTTAATCTCTTTAGACTAGCTTCAGAGGCAATAGATCCCAAAAAAGGCTGTACTAGCCAATCTTGTTGAGTACTAAGTAAGTTTTGGATTTTTTTGACTTCATGTTCAGTGTGCATTAAATCTGCCCAAAAACCAGGTAAATTCTGGTTTCCTTCTGATTGGGTTTCGCCTCTATTTGAACTGTTTCCTTGATCTGAATCCGTATAACTTGGTTCTATGGAATGATTCAATAATTCTCCTTGAGCTTCTAATTCTGAATCTGCAACATTATTGTTATTCAGTAATGTACTGTATATACATCCTCCAAATAGAGCAATGGTTTTAAAATCATCTTTATTGCTATCTTCTGAGAAATTAATGATGGTTTTTAGGTTTCCAAAATGACTAATCTGATATAAATCTATCAAATCCTTGCTTTGCTTATAATCGTGCAAGGCATCAAATGCTATACACTGTGTATATCCAGATAGAGATAGATAGATTTTCTTGTAGTTACCAAGATAAGATCTAAGAGGTAACCATAGTTTATCATACAAGAACTTATTATCTGCAGGTGTTGATAAATAACTACCATCTCCATCAGTACTATATTTAAGTTTTTCTATCAAGTCCTTTTCCCAACATAAGGGAACGAGAATAGGATCTTTCTCCTCTGGTAAGCTAATCAAGGCAATGTAACGTACAGAATCGGTTGCTATTCCATTCTTATAATAATTAAAATGAAGTATATCAATGGCTATACTTTTATCCTCTTCAAGTTGTTTACGAATATGTTGCCAGGTCGTTTTTCTTGGATCGGTTGGACTATGTTGTTGGTAAAAAATGGTAGATAACTCACTTTCTATTTTATTAATCTTAACTTCAATTCGTTTTTTATATTCTGAATCATCTGCCCAATACAGACCTATATATTGTGCTCTTAGTGAATCTAACTCCATGAATTTTTGCATCCAAACAGGATCTATTAGTTCATAACGCTTCGCATTAATCATTCTAGAACGTTGCAACATTAATTCCTTTAAATCTAACCACCAATTGGCTATATCTTCGGCTTGCTTCTTATTGTAATCAACACAATAAGATAAATACAGGTCAAAATATATTTGCTTTTGCTCCCAGAAAATCTTTTGATACTCTTCATTTAGATAGGGATAGTTATTTTGAATTTGTATCTCTGTAATATGCTTTAACTTGCTGTAGTAACGACTAGCTTCCTTGTAGCGTTTCCTCTGTAAGTATAATTGTCCTAGAGCCTTATAGACAGCTACATTCTTATCATGGTACTGGATTAGTTTATGTTCACAGTTCTTTTCTATACTTTTATAATAGAAAATTGCTTGATCATAATCTCCTTTTTTGTGATAGAATTCAGCCAAGGATTTCCAGACTTTTACATAATGTATATAATCTTGTCCTTGATCCTCATAACTATCTGTACAATATTTGAGAGCTTGGTGATAAAAATATTGCACAGAATCTAATTGATTCTCGTATTTATATATATGTGCAAAAGCATGATAAATATCTAGGGTAAGTGGATGGAGACCAAGATCAATTGTTTGACTTTTGCGAAGCACATTTTTTGCTTTTTTATATCTTGCTTTCTTGCATAATAAATCACTGTAAATCAATTGAATATAAATCCAGTTTACTTGCTCGTTAAAATCCGTAGTAGCTTTAAAAATATAAGAATCTTGCTTTTTCTTAATCTTTTTAATTAATTCTAAACCATAATCAACATCTCCATGATTAGAGATACATTTCAAATATCGAATTAAATATTTTTTAGGTATTTGATTACAGTCTAGTTTAAAAGTAGCCTTCAATTCTTTGTACAAAAACAAAGACGCTTGATGCCGATTGGTATTGTATAGAAATTGGGCACGATATATTTTTGACACAAAACATTGTTGAGGGGAGTGGTGCTTAAAAAAAGGATGATTGATTAGGTTTTCGTGCTCTGTTAATAGTGTATTTGTCTTCTGATACATACTCATGTCCTCATACCACTGCGCCAACCTGAGTAGTTGTTCTTCATAAGTGAATAGCAACTCACTCACTGTTTCTTGGTATGGAGAACTTATAGCACCATGTTTGAGTAGTTGATCAAACAAATTATTAGAACCATGCAAATGATATGCTTGCATGGCTCTAATGGTATAGTCTGTAGATTGAAAGAATTCTCCTTGGTCTTGAAAACTTTGAGCTATTCCCCAAAGGGATTGAATAATTAGTAGTTGACGAAAATCCAAATCCATATTTTCATCCTCATTGATATCTCGGTGATAGATATCTTTGTATAGTATCAGTGCTTTGGTATAGAGCTCAGAATCGTATCGGCGTTCAGCCTCTGTTCTATAACGCCCTGCAATAGCTAGAACGATAGAATCATGTTTGTTCTCTGTATAAGATTTGTATCCAACTTCTAATAGTGCGCTTTCACCAGCATCTATAAAACCAGCAACAAGCTGATCAAAATCATCATTTACAGGTTTTAGATCTTTTAATTCTTTATTTAGGCTAGCTATATAGGAATCAACTCCTGTTTGTGCTTGTGTAGAGAAAGAACTAATTAACAAGCAAGGAATTAGCAAATAATATTGGATAGATGTTATCTTATTTAGAATTTTTTTTTCCAAAAAGACACTAAAAGGATTTTGCATTATTCATAAAGATTTCGTGAATATCTTTTATCTATCCAAAAATAAGATATTTTCAACCCTTTTTCATATATATATTTTTATTGATTTAGGAATTAAGCTGCTTGAACCTGTGCATTGATTCTTTTTCGCATCTTATCTAAAAGTCTATAAAAGCGCATTTTAACAGTGTTGGCAGATAAATTTAATAGCGTTGCAATTTCCTTGAATTGGCGGTTTTCAAAAATCCGCCACTCAATTAACTGGATTTCGGAAATTGATAAATTGTTTAGGATACGTTTGAGCAAAGCTTTATTCTTCTCAGAAAATATGCCTTGATCTTCACCAAAGTAATTCTCTTCGGTTAATTCTTGTACATTAGCTTTTTCTAGAGCCAAGAATTGCTGTTTTTTCTGTTGGCGAAAATAATATGCAATTTGATTGTGTGCCAATCTAAATAACCATGCAGATAAAGGCACACCACGAAATTGATATTTGTGTAGGTTTTGCATAGCTTGCAAAAAGATTTGAGCAACTAGATCCGCAGCTAAAAAATCATCATGAACTTTGGAATAAACAAATCTAAAAATAGATTCATAGTGTTTTTCATAAATTTTTCTAAAATGCTTAGGATTTTTTTGAGCTGCCTGAATATTTTCCCATTCTTTCAATAAAGACGCTTTCGATAAATACTTTGATACTTTTTTCATAAACTTACAACGATTTTACTTACAACAATTTTTTTTTCTTGATTTACTTCTTTATCTCTTTTACCCATAAATTCTTGATCGGTTCAATAGTCATCTGTTTTTTTTACTTTTTTTTTTGCAAAAACGGTTAAACTTTATTTTTTTTCATATACAAAAGTACATTTTTAGATCTAAATCGATCATTTTCAATGTTTTATAAGCAAAAAAAGGTTTTTATTTCAAAAATAAAGCGCGTATTTCATTTCTTCTGATCATTGGTCAAGCTTTATTACGAACATAAAAAAAGTTATTTTACCCCTACTCTATTTTTTATGCTTATATAATGCTATCAAAATGTATATATATTGCAATATTTAGTTGAAAATGTTTTTAATGTATATTTTGTGTCACAAAATGCATATAAAATGTACACATTTGCTATATTTACCGTAACAAAACACCTAAATTGATGCGTATAGAAGAAATGTAACGCCTATGCAAATGACAAAATATGTGGTTTATTACCGAGTTTCCACACAAAAACAAGGAAGGAGTGGTTTGGGATTAGAAGCGCAGCGAGCGTATATTTTACATTTTCTGAATCCAGATTCTATCGTGGCGGAATTCACAGAGGTGAGAAGTGGTGGAAAAGTAGCCAACCGACCACAACTTAAGGATGCAATGAAGCTTTGCAATCAATTTAAGTATACACTTGCTGTAGCTACAGTTGATCGCCTAAGTCGAACAACAGAAGACGCTCTGATGATTTTTTCTAGATTAGAAGGTCGTTTATTTAGCTGTGATATCCCACAGTTAGATAAGTTTACGCTTACCTTATTTATGGCTATTGCAGATCGAGAACGAGAGCTGATTCGTATTCGTACCAAGAGAGCTTTGGACGCTAAACGTAGAAGAGATGGGGAATGGCGCAAATCTAGGATTAAACCCGAGGATCGAAAAAAGGGTAGTGCAGCCTTGAAAATGAAAGCTTTAGAGAACGCTAATAATAAGAAAGTCAAGGAATTGATCTATTTCTATCGACAAGAACATATGAGTTTTCAACTCATAGCAGACAAGCTGAATGATGCAGGCTTTTTAACTGCTCGAAATAAAATATTCCAGAAGACTACTGTGAAACGTTTGTATGATCGTTACTGTAAAGAACTCAATGATATGCAGTAAAATATAGTCGCTATATTTGTAATAGCTAGGTTGTTTATTGTAATAAACAACTGATAATCAATTGTCTAAAGAAAGATTTAACAGCAGAACTATTGACCACTTGGATTGTTACTTGTATTCTTATTTTGGGTAGTAGAATTACCATTTTTAATAAACTCAATAAGATCGCTATGGAAAATAAACCAGCGTTTGAGCTGTTTGTAAGCCTTGAGCTCACCAGTATTAATCTTGGAACGTAGGACTCTAGGATTACAACTTAATAACTCACTAGCAGCATCAATTGTATAGAATTTCTCATTATGGTGATTATTCTCCATTACAGTAAACACGATTTATAGTTTATAAAAAATAAAATATGAAAATAAAAAATAAATGGGGTAGAGGCTTATTATCACAAAGTTGTTCAAGAATTCTCTCTATTATGAATTAGCATTTCCACGCAAGACAAGTAACTCTACACGGCTATTTTCTTGATGTTCAATATCACTACAACGCACACCATCTTTACATCTGTTCATTAATTCTTCTTCGCCCTTAGGTTCTATTTGATACTGACTAGAACGCACACCACGCTCACGCAAGAATTGATCAATAACCTTGGATCGTTTCTTACTCACCAACCAATTGAGTCGGTTACTCTTCCTCGAATCTGTATGAACACTAATCTCTACCTTGATACCAGTATGTTCCGAGAATAAAACATGTAATTTATCTAAAGTTTCACGTCCTTCCTTGGTTAGAATAGCAGTTTTCCCTTTGAAATTTAAATTTTGCAAAATGATTAGATCATTTCGTTTATACAAAGCTTTATTCAGTGGATCTTCGTCAGACATTGTATTATTAGCTGGCGTAGGCCGGTTAAAAGTACTTGTATTATTAATGGCGTAATCAGTTTCTTGTCCTGGTTTTGGAATAGGCTTTGGTGTAAAATTAATAATCAATAAGCGTTTTTCAGACTCGTTACATATTTTTCTAGATAACTCCAACTCTGCGGACATTTCGTAGTAATCTTCTGAAACTAAATTTATAGTATAAGACTTACCACATTCCCCACAAATTACATATTTGCCGTCTGTATCTGTCAATAAATCTAAGGGATTAGGATCACCACTAGTTTGAATTTTGATGGGTTGCTCTACAAGTGGCATATTGGAATATAAATTACGAACATAGCCAACGATTTTGAAACAGTCTTGTGGTCTAAGACTAATCCCAAAACGGTTGCGTTTTGTACGACTAAAACCAACCGTAGAAATTTTGGCAATCTGAGTATAATACCCATTTTTTTCAGTCTGAATAAAGAACTCACTATCTACTTGTAGATCAATTACAAAATTCCCTTGTTCATTGGTTTTAAAGACTCCAATTTCTTTATCTAATACTGTTTCTTGTGCTATATCTTTTTTGTGAATAATCCTCAACTCCGCTCCCACTAAAATACGAGCGGAATAAGCATCTTGTACATATAGAACTGTTGGGACAGTAGAGGCATCAACTGGCTGCAAGCTATCTATTTGAGCATAGCTAGAAAGTACAAAAGATAAACAAGAAAAAAGAATACCTAAATATTTCAACATAACAAACTAATGCATTTTATTATACATTGATAATCAATATATTAACACAATTGCGCCATACTTAATTTTGCAAAAATATCAACTAACGCCTTCGAGCAGATAAAATAAAGTAACCAATAACTCCTACTAGGATAACAAAAATAACTCCAGCGATCAACCACCACCAAAAGCTTCCTATCTGAGTATTCTGCCTAGCTAAGCTGACCACTTGGTCAGGATTGCCCACAACTACAAAAGCTCCCCACAAAACAGGTGAAGCACTTTTATCTTTATAAGTTTTTAGATAATCTACTTTAGCTTGTTGCAATGCCTTGTCCTTATCCATTCCTTTTAGTAAATTTGTATAAAAATTATCCATAATTACTTTGGTAGCTTGATCAGACACAGGCCATAAACTCATAATAATATTCGGACAACCAGCATAAGCAAATCCCCTTGCAATACTCATAGCCCCTTCTCCTTTTCGGATACGACCAATACCTGAGTTACAGGCACTTAGAGTTACAATTTCAGCATCTAGCTCCATGTTATACAGTTCATAAGTATGCAAGAAACCATCTTCTTCTTCATCTGGTAAAAAAGCTAATTTGGAATACATTGGATTCCGATTATCTAAAATACCATGAGTCGCAAAATGTAAAACGCCATAATCCTTAGCTACTTTTTTGAATTGACTTTCTTTGGTGTATCCTGTTACATAATCTCCATTACACAACTTACCCAAATCTTTAACCTCTTTGGCAGCATAGATTAAAGGTTCTAATTGGATTTTGCTATAACGATCTTGATGTAGATCAGATACTTTGGATAAAGAATCAATTAGCTTAAAATTAGGAGCCCAAGCCCCAAAGTTTTTCTTATGAATAGTGCTGCGTTTACCACGTCCTTCTGCAAACAGGGTTGCGGAATAGTTATAACACATTACATAATCTTGAACAGCATAGTGAAGGTAATCTGTTCCCCAGTTTGTTTTTCCGTTATCTACAAAATTCTCGGTTATGAGCAGTTCAAAAGGTAAATAATTGAGTTCTAAATCAGGAATAATAATCAGTTTTTTTCCTACAATCTCTTCCTTGATGGGTTCCAAGAGGATTTGATGCAAACGATAACCATGTTTGCAGAAAGGTTTCATTTGGCTCTTGGTAATCGCTCGTAGAAAACGCTTAATATCTTTAGTAATAGGTTGATCACTTTTTACCATCTTGAACTTAAGATGGTGCTCATCCAATAAAAAGATCCCCACTGAAGTATCCATCAGCACATATTGGACAATAACTTCGTTTTCTTTCAATGCTGACCGAATCTGAGTTAAATTAGCTGTATTGTAGTCATATTTTAGTTTGTGGTAACTTGGAAAATCCTTTTCCATAGTCCGAATAGCATTACTATGACTTATTTTAGCTTCATTAAGCTTGGTTCTTAGATTTTTGAGCTTAAGCGTATCTTTGTATTTTCCTCGTTTCTTTTCGTAGAAGATTTCCTTTTCATAATAACTGACTTGTATCTTAAGTTTATTTTCTTGCCTAATTATGGAATCTGGTACTCCAGCAATTTTACGAGCTTTCAAGTCATGGATATATTCTAAAAGTGTATTTGCCTTGGCGCGTTCTGCATAGATAAAAGAAGCTTCCATATATTGTTCTTTAGGATCTTCCTTGTACAATCGTTCACAAGTTAATACAGCTTGTTGACCAAACCGTTGAGCTAATTCTGATAAGGTATATTTGGCTCCTTCGTTTCGGTGGCTTTTTCGTAATACAGAAGTTAGTATTCTAGTTTCGTCAAAAGCTTTTAGAGATTTTTCTAATTTATCAACTTGCCTATCTTGGTCATAGATCAAGCGCAAGACTTCGCCTTTTAGTCCCATTGCATAGAAAAATTCGTAAGGAAACAAAAGTTGACTAGTGTCAGGTATATCAATAGACTCAATCGTTGAATTTTGCTTAGACTCTGTCAGAGAGTTATTGATAGACTTGAGTGCTTCATCTATCCTACCCAATCCAATCAAAGCATCCCCTTGACCTCTGTACGCCTCTGCTCGCAAGGAATTCTTTTCGGTGTAGGTTCTAGTCATAATTTCCAAACAAGAAATATATTCTGTCTCCGCTTTATTAAAAACAGTAGCAGCTAAGAATAACTTACCCTTTGCCAAATGAATATCAATCAGAGCAGCATCTTGACTCTTAGCATCTAACTTACCTATCAGCTCCTCGGCACGTTCATAAAAAACCAGTGCCATATTGTAGTTGCGTGTTTTGTCTTGATCATCAGAAAAGTTAAAAGCTTGTTGATCATAACGTTCTAATTCTGATGCAGCATCAGAATATCCAGCTAGACCTAATTTTCCATACCAGTACTCAGCTAGACCACTGGTATCAACCTTTTGAAAAATATTCCCAAACTGCATTAATGCTTCATAGAGCTTTGCTGGATTTTTATTACCAGCATCATTCCAAAACTCAATCACATTTCCATTAAAATCCAAAGCAGAAGTAAAATCTTTTTGATTTAACTTGACTGTAGACATAATAAATTCAGATTCTGCACGCTGTTCAGGAGTGAGTAATTCAGGCTTTTGCAATACTTGCTGAATATAATGCTCTGTGGTGTCATAGTCTGTCTGTCGAAACGAATTCTTTCCAACTTTGGTCAATAGTTCTGACTTTTTAGCTGGATTACTAAAAAGCTCATCTACTTGTTCTAATAGATCCTTGAACTGTTGGCTGGCGTCTTCTGCATTGAGTGTCTTATTGTAGATTTCTCCTAGTTTCAGCTTAGTATCCCCCAAGGGTTTGTAGGTTATCCCTTGCTCTTCAGTAACCTTTTCTCCCAATTCTACGGCTTTTTGGTAGTATTTTTCTGCTTTTGTAAACTCTCCTTTTTGGTAGTATACCTTACCTAAGGTTTCATTGGTTTCTGCCTGAATATAGGGCAAAACTTCTGTAGGATCCGCTTCTGCTATTTCAACAGCTTCTTCTACCAAAGGAACAGCAACATCCTGTTCTTGGAAGGCTAAATGATATTTTCCTAAACAGAGTTTTAGGGTCGCAGCAGCAGCCATGCTCACTTTTCGATCTTTTTGCTCATAGATCTCTTCGGCATCCTTGAAGACATAAAAAGCCTCCTTATGTTTCCCCTTGTTGATTAAGGCTAAAGCACAAAGAGAAGATGCAATGATAAATTCATCATCATCATTGCCTTTGTACAAACGCATTGCACGCTCAAAAGCTGTTTTGCTCTTTTGGAATTTACCTTGAACATAAGCATATTCTCCATCTGAAAAACGCTTATTTGCTTTGTTTTTGCTAGGCTGCTGACCATCTATAAAGAAAGCTACTCCCAACAAAATACTGATTATAATAACGATTCCTTTTTTCATAATTACTAAGAATAATAATTCGTTGATTTTTTAATTTTTACTATAAAATTAAAAAACGCTTTTTAGTTGCACTATGTAATTTAGATTACTAATAATTGATAGCCAGTTTTTTATGAAGTTCAATTAGTTTGATGTATTTTTTATAAATTAATAATAAACCCCAAAAGGCTCAGTGAAACTAAAAATTAACCCAGGACTAAATATTCAAACTCTATTCTAGATTTACTTAAGTCCGTGAGACCCTATTAAAAAATATTATCTTATTGCTATTACATAGTATTAAGTGCAATATGAGGGATATAATATAGCTAGAGTCTGTCTCTTCGTATATATTATTGATAGTTCGTTGATTGTTTAATTTAAGCCTCTCAAAGCCTTGAAGGCTCAACATAGTTAAAAAACCACGAATTATTGTATTATTTATTCAATTGATAAATCAAATCTCCTTTCTCTGCTCTTTCTACCTCAGGATATCCATCTGCAGTAATAATATCAAAGGTTGTTTTCTCAAAGTTTTTATTTTCATACAATGAAAAACCATTTTTTGTTACCTCTATAACATAAGTTTGTAGGTTTTCTGTAAAAACTGCAAAATCCACCTCCCTAGCATCCACGGTTGACAAGAGCAGAAGATCCTTTTCCATATCTGTTACCAAGTCATAATATACATAATTTTCGCTATCAAAGCTAAGTTTGTTCTTATCTTTGAATTCGGCTTTACCCAACTCTTTTCCGTCAACACCTATAATTGTATATTGACCTCCCATAATTAAGAATGGAATTTCTTGATAAGGAACATAATTTCTGGCTATTTTTTCTTGGTCCATTACTTCTATCATACGGAGTCTGCCAGGTGCTAAGAGCTTAATATAACTTTCTTCAGCATAATAACCCGCTCCTTCTTGACCATTAAAACGATATCCTTGTTCTTTTGCTTCTTCTGATAAGCTCATCTCTATATCAGCTTCTATCGTAAAAGGAAGGAGCTTGTACAAACCATCTTCATCAATAATACGAAATCCAGCAGGGTCTAAATTTTTGGTGTAGGACTTATCTTTTTGTAGTTGATTATAGGTAGTTTGATCCATCCAATAGCCAATAAGATCTTTCTTCTCTATTTTCTGAGGAGTTGCTGTTGGTTCCGAATTCTTTTCTATATTATTTAATTCAGTGCTATTGGCTAGTGTATCTTTTGTGTTTTCTTTTATGGGCATATCAGGAGGTGACTGATTCCCTGTACAAGCAGACAATACAACTAAACTTAGTATATAAATAAGATAATGTTTCATTATATTTTGTAAAATTTAAGAAGGTGTTAAGATAGGTATAAGTAGAATACAATTGTCTTCTAGCTCAATCCGGAGGAATCTACATAGTAGAGCGTTCAGGTTTTAGACAGATGTAAAATTAATTATGTCCACCTACTTACTTTTAGATATGCTCTTAATTGTACTGATTATTAGTACTTTGTGGTTAAATACAAAACAGTTATATCCACCTAAGTACTTGATTTTTGATCTCCTAATAATTTAATCAAAAGACTTTTTCTGCGTGTAGAAACTATTAAGGAAGCTCCATTACTCATGATTACAGTTCCTCCCTTACCCTTGATGTATTTTTGGATATAATTTAAGTTAATACAATACTTTTGATGAATTCTAAAAAAAAAGTCTGGTAAAAACTGTTTCTCATAATGTCCTATATTTTTAGAAGATAAATAGTATTCTCCATTAGCTAAATAAATCTTTGTATACGTTCCCTCAGCTTCTAAGTAGATGATTTGTTCAATATCTACAACTAATATATTCTCCTTATTACTAATAGGCAATTTAGTTACTTTTTTCTTTTCTAACAATTGTTGCCCCAATTGAAGTTGTGCTGAGCTTTGACGAGTACCCTGTTGTTTGTCCTTATATCGTTCTACAGCCTGTTGCAAGTCCTTGAAACCAATAGGTTTAACCAAATAGTGCAGGGCAGCTGCCTTAAATGCCTGAAGTGCATATTGTGTATAAGCAGTGGTAAAAATCACCTCGAAAGATCTTTCTTCTTCGTAATGATTTAAGATCTGAAAACCACTCCCATCAGGCAAGTGAATATCCAGGAACAACAAATCGGGCTGCTGTTTGCTCAATGCAGCAATTCCCTTTTCTACCGTACCAGCAATAGCCAATACCTTGATTTCCTCGAAGTGATCTTCCAAAAGACTTTTTAATAATTTGGCACCTCGCAAATCATCCTCTATAATTAAAACGCTTATCATACTGGTTTTTGAATTCTATTTAGTTCCAAAAAAGCCTCTGTTCCCAAGACATTCCCTAGATCATCTTTTCGGGTCTGGAGTTGAAGCCGCATTTGAGTTTTATACAAAAAATTAAAATTATCAATTCGTTGTCGGAGCATTTCTAATCCTTTAGATTGATTTTTTTGAGGTCGGTTCTCATTGATTTTTTTAGATTCTTCTAAGCCAATTCCATTGTCTAGAATCCCTATACGTAATTTATTTTCTGTTAGTTTTTCAATTCTTACCTCTAGATCTCCATCTCTTGTTTGAGGAGCAATTCCATGCAAAATAGCATTCTCTACCAAGGGTTGCAAAATCATTGGAGGTAACCACCAGTTTTTTGTATTTATTGCGAAAATTAAGGTGATTCTAAAATTGTAATTTAAACCTGTATTTTCTTCTAAACGAGTTTTTTCTAGGTCTATATAAATTCTCAAAATATCAAGTTCGTCCTCTAGAGGAATAAGTGATTTTTGAGAAGCATCTAAAATATTGCGTATCAGGGTAGCAAAATTCTTGATATAATCGATGGCCTGCAATTTATCTTGATAATATACAAAATAGGAAATAGAATTCATCGCATTGAACATAAAATGAGGATTCATGCTACTTTGCAAGGCTTTTGCCTCTGCTTGAAGATACTTACGTTCAGCTATTGTTTTGCGTCTTAACAAGAAACTGTAGAGAAAAATCACAAAAAACAAGATGCCTATTAACAAGAAGTAAAAAGTATAGGTTTCTGAGAAGTAGGCTTCAATGTAAATAGGCAATTGAATTAGTTGGCTTTGTTCTCCATTATCTAACAAGGCATAAACTTCAAAAGTATAGGTTCCAGATTTTAGATTAGCATATTCTACAACATTTTGATCTGTAGACTGCCAAGTTGTATTTTTATTAGATTTTAGTCTATAAACGTAAGATAATTTATTTTGCTCTTTATAATACTTTGCCAAAAAACGAATTTTTAAATTTCGCTGATTATTGTCTAAGTTATAGGATGCTGCCTTTGCAAGCTTCTTACCATTGACTGTCAAGTACTGAAAACCAATATATATCTGGCTTTGGCGAACAAATGGATTCTGTTCATCAAATCTATAAACCCCTTGAGCAGTAGCTAGATAAACTTGACTGTTCTTGACAAGAATATCTCTAATTTTTGGTATTTCGGTCTTGAGTGCATAATTCTCTAATTTCTTAAACTGCCCTTTCCTGTCAACTTCTATTTTTACAAACCCTTTATTGGTGCCTAAATATATCAAAGTATCTGCTTCTATATATAAGCACTCTACAAAATTACTCAATAAATTGTTATTATCTTTAGATAGACTATAAATACCCTCTGCTGTCTGCACCAATAGACCTGCACCTTTAGTTCCCAAAAAACGAATATCAAACTTATTTTCTGCTATTGCCGAAATATCTTTATCTGCGGTTATCCCTTGCTTATCCACAAGCGGAACTAATTGGTTTTTCTCTATAGCATACTTATATAGCCCCTGCTGGGTTCCTATTAGTACACCTTCATTTTGACTTATACAGAAATCATTAATCCAAGGACTTCGACAGGATTGTTCTACTCCATTTTCCATATTTCCATAGTATAGATTCAAGGAAGTCCCTGCATACAAATGCTTATGAAGACTATCATACATCATGGTTTTGATAAATCCTGTTCCCGCTTCCCATATTTTAGCTTGGTTTGTAATCAGTTTATCCTTGAATGACAATTGATTATTATCAATAGACCAAATAGAGCCATCAGGTAATAAATATTCAGCTTGATCAAGCTGAGTGATATCATTGATATACAAAGGACATTTTGTCCCTAGACTTCCAAAGATCTGATAATTTGGGACCTCTGCAATATCAATAAATTGACCTGCACCATTAACTGCCAAAATCTGATCTTGCCATGCTATGAGTTTTCTAAAATCTTGTTGCTTTTTGCTTTGTCCTCCTTTGTAATAATAGAGCCCTAGATCTGCTAAGCAAAAAACACCTTCAAAGGTACTAATCCATAAATTCCCATCTACTCCCATTAATAAATCTGTACAATAGATTCCATCTAGTAATACTTTAGGCGATTGAGGTTTGCAGACATTTCCATAATATAAGATACCATTTTTGGTGATTGCCCAAAGGTTTTGTTGAGTATCCTCATATACCCCCAGTAAGTTGCCTGATTGTCTTGGAATCGTCAAACTATCTAGGATAATACCCTTCTGAGTGGTATAAATACAACGTGGGGTATAAAATAAAATGTCTCCATTGGATAAAACATGGTGATTTGCAGCTGCAAGATTATCCCATGTTAGGTAACCATCAGGATGGGCAGTGACCCTAAAGCTCTGTTCGCGGTTTTGAGGTATGTTTTGGACAGTTTGCATAGGGTTCCCTATAGATAGATAGACAGCTTCTTCTAGAGGAATAGCAACCTTTTGCCTAAGATTTTCACCTAGATGATTCTTCGTTAAAATTCGTTTTTGCAAGATCGTATCTTCTAAATGAGCTGCATACCATATTACTAGGCTATCAGGGAGTCGTAGAGAGAGAGGAACAGATAAGTAAATACTATCTTCTATGATTTTGTAATCATTAATTCTAAACTTGTTCTGCAAGAGCTCGTGAATAGCTTTATTGATTTTGGGACTAATCACTTGGTCTAGTTCGGTATCATAGTAGCAAGGTTCGCTGTATCCTCTAAACCATATACGTCCTTTTTTATCCTCATGAATCTTGAAAACAGCGTTAGCAGATAAACCAGAAGCTCGGTCAAAAGTCTTTGCATGTAAACTATTGTAACGAACTACTCCTCGATCTGTGCCCATCCATATATTTTGTTTAGAATCTTGATATATACAGTAGACTTCATTACTTGGTAAGTAATTCGCTATAGTAAACTGGCGGAAAATTGCATCAGATTGTGCATGTAGTTGGGAAACTACAAGGCTTAATAAGATTGAAAAGATAAATCCATACCAGTATATTTTCATAAAAATAAAGTATATTAAATATATCTGTAATATAAGTAGTTTACAAAAGTAAGCAAATAGGTAGACCTAATTATTTTTATAATAATTCCGAAGGGCTCTATTTTTGACTTTACAGCGGTATAAAAAATATCAAATTGCAACGGCGTATTTTAATGCGCCGTCATAAAGAAGAATTTTTTGTTGGCGAAGGGCTAACCTCGCTGAGCCCTGCTGTAGCAAAAAATTTAAATAGTAGCCAACAATTCTTTCAACTTCGGTTTAGTTACTTTTCCAATTGTATTTCTTGGAAGATCTTCTTGAATAATATATTTTCTAGGCAATTTATATGCTGGAATTTGAGTCAATAACCATGCTTTTAACGCATCAAAATCTAAGGTTTTTTGTAGAGGGTCAGTAAGAACTAAGCTAACAGCAATCAGCTCTCCCCATTCTATATTAGGAATACCCACAACGGCACAATCCTTAATTTGTTGGTGTCGTCTTAGCACATCTTCTATTTCTAGAGCAGAAATTTTATAGCCACCAGATTTAATAATATCTACAGAATTGCGCCCCATTATCTTATAGTACCCTTCATTAGCATAAGCAATATCTCCTGTTTTGAACCAAGCATCTTCAGTAAAGCTGGATTGCGTCACCTCAGGCTTTTCCCAATACTCTAAGAATACATTAGGACCTTTAATTTGGATCTCCCCACTTTTTCCATCTTCTTCAACTACCTTTCCATCTTCACTTACCAAACGTAATTCTACATTCGGTAAAGGTTGACCGATATGTCCAGCTCTGCGTTCTTTTAGATATGGATTAGAAACCGCCATTCCGATCTCTGTCATCCCATAACGTTCCAATAAGCGCTGTCCTGTAATAGCTTCCCACTGTTCTAATACAGGTACAGGCAGTGCCGCTGAGCCAGAAACCATCAACCTGAATTGCTGACAAGCTTTAGATAAATACTCTTGTTCAGTATTGTGTACCTGTTCCCAATAATTAATCAGTTTGTAATAAATAGTAGGTACTGCCATAAAAAGATTCAAGCGTCCACTTGCAAAGTATTCCCAAACTTGCTTTGCATTAAATTTAGGCAAGAAATGGCAACTTGCCCCCACCCACAAGGCAGAGCTCAATATATTGATAATTCCATGTACATGATGCAAGGGTAGAATATTCAAAATAGCATCCTCCTTTTTCCAGTGCCAAGCATGGACTAATGTTTGTATCTGAGAGCTAATGATATTATGTGTAGTCACAACTCCCTTGGGCAAACTGGTCGTTCCACTGGTATATAGAATCATAGCACGCTGTGCAGGATCTATATTAGGAAGTTCCGTATTATTGTTAGGATGCTTCTGTTTTAATAAATCTTCTAATACAATCAGTTTAATTTCCAATTCCTCAGCAAGTGGTGCTAATAATTCCTGATAAGTTTGATCTACAATTAACTGAGAAGAACGCGTATTTTCCAAAACATAGCGCAAAGATGGTAATGGATGTTGTGTACATAGTGGAACAGCAATGCCGCCAGCTCGCCAAATTCCCCATTGAACAGCTACATACTGAAAACTTGGTGTAATCATAAAACTAATTCGGTCTTCTGCTAGGTTTGATTTTTCACTGAGTAAAAACTGAGCTATTTGAGCAGATTGTTCTAATAAATTGGCATAAGTATAAGCTTTATTATCTGAATAAATTGCTACTCGATTTGGATGTAATTTAGCTTGCTCAATTAATTGTATGGCCATATTGAATCTATTTGGATAAGAATTAAAGTTTGATTTATAGTTTTACGAAGGTAAGGAAGTTGAGCTACTTCATAAAAAAAGGCGAAGGAATAAATTCCCTCGCCAATAAGTTTCTGATTTTACTATGGTCTATGATTACTCAGTTTTCACAAACTTCAGTGTTCGTATTTCTTGTCCAATTTGAACTCGGCAGTAATAAATTCCAGTATTCAAATCTTGAGTTTCTAACAAGAACTGTTGTTCACCTTTTGTGGTATAATTTGGTGCTTGCTCGATTAGCATTCTACCCATTGCATCAAAAATCTGAACAGAAGTAGTCTGCGCTTCTGGTAGGTCATAAGACAACCAAATATTTCCTGTAGTTGGATTTGGCATCAAGCTGACTTGATAATCTATTGTATTTTGAGCCAGTTTAGGAGTAGATGTGATTGCACTACTATCTGTATATTGGATAGTTACACATTCTCCTCCAATACTAATTGTATTTCCACTCGCATCAATTGCTTTGAAATCGGAGAAGCAAATATCTGTATTCATTACACTAGTACCATTAACAGGTGCACTTGACCTAAGCCTAAACAAAAGGCTTCCCAAATCTCCAAATCCTGTATTTGTAGCATTTCCATCTGTGCGTACAGCTACATAATGGATTTCCCCTAGTTGGTTAATTTGGCGTTCCTTCCCGCTTAGCCAGGTATCGCTGCTTAGTTCTGATTCAGACATTAAAATGAATCGGTCTAATGCAAATACATTTTGGTCATATGATACTCGGAAAGTCAGCCCATACAAATCATTAATCATACTCAGGCTATCACCAAAGGATAGATCCACCATAGCATAATCTGGATACGTCGTAAAATCAAAAGGATCATGGGCACTTACATTAAGAATTGAATCTAGATGATACCAATAAATAGGCGGATTTTGAGGCAGAAGACGTTCTATTTTTAAATCTGTTCCTGTAGTATTGTATCCTTCTACTGATCCATTATAAGCACTATGCTGATCCAAATGATTATCTGTATTTACATCAAAATCATCTGTATCAATAGAAGCATCTCCATTAGCATCTATATAGGCATTAGTAATCTGAGGAATACTTGTAGTATTTGGCAAATCATAAGGCCACCAATCTACAGTTATTGCGTTACGAGCAATTGCACTTGCGTTTTGCCCACGCGCAACACCCCAAGTTAGAATATCAAAATCATTAGCGATTCCGTTATTATTCATATCTCCAGGGTAAACACAATTGGAGCTACAAACAGCTTTTTGATTACAAGTAGATAGATCACTACCATTATCATAGAATTGTTGTAAGATAGGAACTTGATCATACATCAAATTGACATTACCTAGGTTAGTACTATCCATATCTCTGTGATAAGAGTAGACCACATCTAACATGAATGCTTCTCCATTAGTAATAGAATCTAAAGCAGCAGTCCCTAAAATATTTAGATCCTCCATCATCAGATTTTCAGTATACATGGACCAACCTGTAGGATCATTAGGATTATCATGAAACACATGATTTGTTATATTCCCACTAACATCCTTACCATCTCCCACATCATGTAGATGCAAAGAGGAATGAAACATAGAATTTAATAAATAGTGAAATATACTAGCTGAACTAGGGTCACCATTAAGTTGTATATTAGAGTACATACTCCCATACATAGGCTGATTTAAAAAAGTCATTGCTTGTACAGGAGGATTCGTTCCATACCCATTATATTCATAAGTTCCACCATTAGAAAAGCAATTGGCATCATTATTCGTTTTATTGTAGGCATAGACTGTATTGAGGTTAGGCGCAGTCCCAACATAATCATCATTATAACAACCAATCTCTAAATCATTCCATAAACCTGCTCTGAAATCATACCAAGTCCCACCTGACTTATTAATTATTTTGTGTTTTAAGAAGACAGAACGATTTAGTAAATCGTTTCCCTCGCAGTATAAACTGTATGCAGTTATTTGCACTTCCATTTTCATTGCCAAATTAGAATTACTCAATGTATGGATATTTCCATTATCATTATAAACATACCAAAGCATATCATCTGCGATAGCACTAGCATTACCATGTTCATAAACTGGATAATCACCCAACAAAGGCTCATATATTCCATTACCATTTCTATCATAAAATGGCGCTAAATCTTGGTTAGGCAAATTAAAGCCCATAGTTGCAAAGAAATTAGGGTTACCTCTACCTGGCCAACCGAGTATAGAATTTGGAACATTTCTATTGATCACATTATTATCATTAAAATCTACAATATGATCCATAATCTCAAAACGACGAACTTGCCAAATTCGATCAAAATCTTCACATTGTCCCACATATGTATCTCCTGTAAGATCATCTAAAGGTCCTGCCCAATAGTCATTTCCATACGAAGTATAGGTTCTAGCTGCTACGGCATAATCCCCTTGAGTATTAGTTCCTGTCAACCACAAACCTGTAGTAAATATTGTTTGTGTGGAATCTTGTCCCGCTTGGAAAGGTACTAGATAAGAACGTTCATCGGTATCATAACTGTAAGTTATTCCTCCTCCTATACTGAATCGAGCTTTAATATCATTTCCATGTAAAAATTCAAAAGCACCTGGTTCTACACAGGGGTGATAATTTTGTGCGTTTAGGGATATATAACTTAGGCATAAGACTATTAGTATTAGTAATTTATTCATGGTATGTAGTGTTTTTTGTTGATGGCTGTAGCTTATTATATAATATTACAGTACTTTGAAATGGTTAGGTTAATTCCAGTTTTTTAAATAAAATCGTGATTAAGAATCATATAAAAGTTGCAATTCAAATGTAGAATGTTTTTGTAGTTTACTAAAAAACAAAAAATAAAAAACCTCAATTGCTTTTTTATAATTAAATCAATAAAAAAGAGGTTTTTTATAGTTTTTTCCCAAAAAAAAGTATTTTTACTCGGTTCTTCAACGAATAATTAAAGTCAAAAATCACGCAAAATTCAGCATTTATCAAAACCACATACCCAAGTATTGACTACACGAATCAGATATATCAGCTAACCAAAAGGATTCGTATCTTTAGAATTATAAGCAAAATTCTTTTGATATATTTTTTTTATTACATTAAGTAAGTAGATAGCCACAATTAATTTATATTTAACCCCGAAGGGCTCTCCAAACTCACTTTTATCTAGATAGCTTGTACTTGGTAAACAGGCTTACAGGATATAAATCGTTCAACTTTAAGTTTTTACAGTGTTCGGACAGACGAAGCAGTTAACTTCGTTGAGCTCGCTATGGGCTCGGTTCCTACGAAACGTCAATGTTCGTCCTTCTTTGTTGCTGACAACC
>JAKVCT010000349.1 GCA_022448995.1 Saprospiraceae bacterium | reverse complement strand
CTGAGAAAGTAATTGATGCAGAAGGTATGTTGGTATTTCCTGGAGGAATTGATCCACACGTACATTTAGAAATGCCCTTTATGGGAACATTTTCTAGTGATACTTATGAAACAGGAACTTTAGCAGCCTTGCATGGTGGAACTACCATGGTTATTGACTTTGTATTACAAACTCAGGGGAAATCATTGCATGAAGCTTTGGAACAATGGCACGGTCGTTCCAATGGGAATTGTTATGGAGATTATTCTTTCCATATGGCAGTGACCGATTTTAATGATGATACCAAAAAGGAAATTCAACAGTTTATAGAAGAAGAAGGAATTGTATCGTTCAAGACTTTCATGGCTTATAAAGGTGCCTTGATGATTGATGATGGTCAGATGGTAGGTTTGATGCAAGAAGTGCGCAAACATGGTGGTATTGTAACGGTACATGCTACCAATGGTGATATGATTGATAGCCTAATTGCAAAGCATCGAAAAGAAGGCAAGCTCTCTCCATTATACCATTATTTATCACAACCAGAAGTAACAGAGGCCGAAGCGTCTGGACGTTTTACAGATATGGCCAATTATGCAAGTTGTCCAGGATATATCGTACATATGACCTGTGAGGGAGCATTAAATGCTGTACGCAAAGCAACGCTTCGCAATCAAAAAGTATTTGTAGAAACTTGTATTCAGTATCTAGTAGAAGATGCAGGTCGTTATGAAGAGCCTGATTTTGGTGGTGCCAAATGGGTAATGAGTCCACCACTAAGAGAGAAGAAGGATCAAACAGCACTTTGGTCGGGAATCAATCAAGGCTTGGTGCAAGTAGTAGGAACTGATCATTGCCCATTCAAATGGGAACAAAAACTAATGGGAAAAGATGATTTTTCAAAGATTCCGAATGGTCATCCTGCTATTGAACATCGTGTAGAATTGTTATATTCTGCTGGGGTAGCTACAGGAAAAATTACCTTAAACAAATTTGTTGAAGTCATCTCCACAAATGCCGCTAAGATTATGGGTATGTATCCTAAGAAAGGGTGTGTTGCCATTGGAGCTGATGCTGATTTAGTTGTTTTTGATCCAAATGAAAAACATATAATTTCGGTAGACACTCATCATATGAATGTAGACTATTCCTGCTATGAAGGTTGGGAAGTTCAAGGGAAAACAAAGAAGGTTATATTGCGTGGAAAATTAGCTATTGATGAAGGGAAGGTATTGGTAGAAAAAGGATATGGTCAGTTTGTGAAGCGTAATAAAGTAAAGGGAATTATCTAAAAATAGTCTCCCCAACTAAACAAAAGAACGATAAAATGTTAGCCTTAAAACAAGGCTGTAAAATTGGAATTATCTAAAAAGATAAATGAAAATATTATTTGGCGAAGGGCTAACCTCGAAGAGCTCAACGTAGTTAACGCCTTCGCTTTAGATATGAGATCCCACCATCTAAAGCGCAAACCGCTAGCTTTGCGCCAATAAAAAATGAAATTCAAACTATTTGCCTTTTTAGAGAGCTTCCTATAGTATTTAAGATTACTCACCTAAAAAAATAAAGATATCATGCCAAGAATGGTTAAATCAGGGCTTATTCAAATGAGCCTCCCGATGACAGAAGGAGAAGGAACTATACAGGAAATTATGGATGCAATGTATGATAAACACATTCCATATATCGAAGAGGCAGGAAAGAAAGGCGTACAGATTTTATGTTTACAAGAGATTTTTAATACCCCCTATTTTTGTCCAGGTCAGGACAAAGCTTGGTATGCTTCTGCTGAAGCTGTACCTGGTCCAACTACAGACAAACTAGCATACTATGCTAAAAAATACCAAATGGTAATCATTGTACCAATCTATGAAAAAGAGCAACCTGGTGTCTTATATAATACAGCTGCTGTAATTGATGCCGATGGTACATATCTTGGAAAATATCGCAAGAATCATATTCCACATACTACAGGATTCTGGGAAAAATTCTTCTTTAAGCCAGGTAATTTAGGCTATCCAGTTTTCCAAACTAAATATGCTAAAGTGGGTGTGTACATTTGTTATGATCGTCACTTCCCAGATGGTGCGCGTTGTTTAGGTTTGAATGGTGCAGAGATCGTATATAATCCTTCGGCTACTGTAGCTGGCTTGAGTGAATATTTATGGAAATTGGAACAACCTGCACATGCTGCAGCTAATGGCTATTTCATGGGCTGTATCAATAGAGTAGGAGAAGAGAAGCCTTGGAATTTGGGTAAATTCTATGGGCAATCTTACTTTGTAGACCCTAGAGGGCAAATTTTTGCAGAGGCTTCTCGCGATGATGATGAGTTACTTATCGCGGATTTTGATTTAGATTTGATTGATGAGGTTCGTTCTACCTGGCAATTTTATAGAGATCGTCGTCCTGAAACTTATGATGAAATTACAAGATTGTAATCATATGTACTAAAGTGGGTATACTTTTTTCTAATAGAAGGAGGTATATTCATTTTCTAATTTTGAAGTTGTTAAGAAATCACCTCTATTGTATCAAATTTATTGATTCTAGATACTTTATCACTTTTTCTTAAACAACTTCTTTATCTAAAATAGATAGTTATGCAAAAGATAATTTTTCTCTTAGTCACTTTTCTTGGGCTAACATTTATTACTCAAGCTCAGCCCTCCAAGAAGAAGACTACTTTGGAATCTATGAATCTTCATGGACAAGTAGAATCTGTTCGAGAAGTGAGCTATAAAGCTCAAAAAAATGGGGATAACTGGGAAACAGGCGAAATTAGTGGGGATACCCGAATCTTGTTCAATGATGCTGGTAATCGTCGTGCAGAAGCTTGGTATTATGGAGGAAGTACTTCACCTCATACCCGTTTTCATTTTACCTATGATGCTGATCAAAATAGAATAGAATACAAGTATGAGAATGCAGATGATTTTAGAAATAGCACAACTAAATATAAATATGATCGCAATGGAGAAAAAGTATCTAGTGCACGTTACGACTCAAAAGATAAGTTGCTGCAAACCGAAAAATATACTTATGACGAAAATGGAAATCAGATACTTCTAGAACGTTATGATGCAGATGATAAGCTAATCAAAACCATTAAGAATGAGTATGAATATGACTCAAAAGATCGAATCATTAAAGATAAGATTTATTATGATGATAAATTCTATGGTTACGAAACTTATGAATATAACACTGAAGGAAAAATGATTGCTCATATGCGTTTCAAGCCTGATGGGACAGCCAAAGGTGGTGATAAAAATAAATACGATGAGCATGAAAATAAGGTAGAGTGGCTTTCCATCAATGGTTACAGTGGTAGAGAAACTAAGTATACTTATACTTATGTCTATGATGAGCACAAAAACTGGATAGAAAAGTGGCAGTATGAAGATGATAAATTAAAGTATATAATAAAGAGAACAATTAATATTAAGGAATAATAAGTAAGTATTCAGTCAAGTGTATAGCTTGTGGCTATAAATAGGAATGCACAAACTATGCAATTACTAACAATGAGAAAATCATTTTTAGAAGTGTTTAAAAATTATCTTCAGCACAGCAAATCCATTGCTTTTGTCTGATTTTAGTTTAATTTTTAAATAACTTCTTGCTAAAAAACAAGATAATTATGCAAAAAGTAGTCATTTTTTTAGGCACATTTCTAGGTTCAATTCTCTTTGCTAATGCTCAATTTTCAGAGAAAAAAACAGACTTAGAATTAATGGGGCTGTCAGGTCAGGTAAAATCTCTTTTGACCACACATTATGAGCCAGAACCAATTGATGGAAATTGGGTAATTGGTGAGCCTTACCGAGAGTTTGATATGGTATTCAATGAACATGGAAATATTGTCAAAGAGGATTGGCATGAGATCATGAGGGGAATAAAAAAAACTTTTACAAATATTGATTACACCTATGACAATGAGCAGAATATAGTTAATAAGGTGACTAAGAATTCGAAAAAAATCGTCAAGAAGATTAGTAAGTATGAATACAATAGTAAAGGACAGCAAACTGCAAGGAAGGACTATGATAAAGAAGAGCAACTACAGTTAAGCTATGAGTATACGCTAGATGATAAGGGAAATATCATAGTATCAAAGCGCTATGATGCAGAGGATAAATCAACGATAACTATTAAGTATGAATATGAGTATGATTCAGAAGATCAAATAATTGAAAAGAAGATGTACAAAGAAGGTAGGTTTAGTGGTTATGAAACCTTCAAGTATGATGAAAAAGGAATGTTAACTAAACATATGCGTTTTACACCTGATGGAAGACCAATAGGTGGTGAACTCAACAAATATGATCAGCATGGTAATAATATAGAGAAGGTTAAAGTTGATAATACCTATGGTGGTGAGAAAAAAACATACACCATCAAGTTGACTTATGATGAGCAGAATAACTGGATAGAACGATGGGAGTATGAAGAAGAAACACCAATATATATAACTAAAAGAAGGATTAATATGCAATAAGATTAATGTTGAGCTAACTAAGATGAGTGATTAATATGCAATAAGATTAATGTTGAACTAACTAAGATGAGTGATTAATATGCAATAAGATTAATGTTGAACTAACTAAGATGAACAAGACCAATCCCTAAAGATCATTTGCCAAAAATAAGTAGATAGCCACAATTAATTTGTATTTAATTCAAGCAGCCTTTTTGCGCTGCACTTCGTTAAAAAGCCTCG
>JAKVCT010000348.1 GCA_022448995.1 Saprospiraceae bacterium | reverse complement strand
CGCAACAAAGAAAAAATAAAATCCAAAATTTTATTTGGTTTCATTTTTCGAAATTTACCTTTTTGGACAGCCCCTTTATCTTTTCAATTTCTTAAAAATTGATCCTTTAAAATACTTGGTAAATCTTCTAGATAATCAATATCACTGTGTTTAGTCAATACATGATAGGAACTATTTACTTCTTTTAGACTTTTAATTGTACTAGAAAATACCTGATCTGTACTCCACTCTTTGTCTTCAAAAGCCGCCCTATTCAGCTTAGAACTTCCAATTAGATAATAACCACCATCCTCAGCAGGACCTATCACAAAATCATGCTCACCTAAAGCTTCAAAGGCTTCTTCTAGATCCTTAAGTTCTAATTCATAACAATCACTGCCGATCAAAGCTACGCGCTCATAGCCTTGTTCCAATCCCCAAGCAATTGCTTGGTACATTCGCTCTCCTAAATCTTCTCCATGCTGAACATATTGCTCTACAGAAGGATGCTTAAAAATCCGACTTTCCTCAGCTTCTATCCATTTAGAATAAAAAATAGCACGATCTGCATCTAACTGACTGCTTAATTCTTCTGTGTATTTCAATAGATAAGTATAAATCTCTAAAGCTTTAGCTGCACCAATAGATTTAGCTAGACGCGTTTTGACTTTGCCCAGTTCTAAATTCTTGGCAAAAACAATCAGTAGATCTCTTTTCTTATTCATAAACTTTTACTCCATTTTTAAGCCACTTGCCCCATTTTTGGCTATAGGCATGTACAGTATCTGTAGGCAACTGATTTGCATTATGTACAATATAACCTTTGTTTTTCCAATCAAAGATTCCACCATAAAGATTATAAACTTGCGTAAAACCTTCTTCTTGCAACTGTTCACCTACACGCTCACTTCGATACCCCACCGAACAATAGACTAAAATCTTCTGATCCTTGTCCAAATAACTCAGTTTATTGATATCAAAATCCTTATAACCTACTCTTTTTGCATTGGGCAAATGTGCCACTTCATATTCTCGCTGAGGTCGGGTATCTAGAATGATAAACGCTGAATTCTCTACCAGAACCATTTGCATACTATCCGCCTTCACCAAAGGAACAGTATTATAATACATAGAAGCTAGCATCTCCTCGAAAGTTCCATTATGATTAACACAGGCTATTGCTCCTAGTAATAATATAATTATACTACAATGAGTGATCAACTTGGACATTGCTTATTCCTAAGTTAGACTGCCCTGACAACTAGAGCCTGCTCCAGCTGTGCAACCATAACAATGTTGTCCTAAAATAATAGAACGATCCATTACCTTATCCAAATCAAAGTCTTGAATATGCTGAGGGGCACGCTCTTCTAGAGGTAAATGCAACATTTGATTGAAATCACAATCATATAAACTACCATCCCAGGCTACCGAAAGTGTATTTCGGCACATCACACCATGTGCAGCATGTGCGTTGAATGAGTTGACCAACAGTTCCATATACATATCTAATTTATCTTCAGCCAGAAGATACTCTAAGAATCGGCTAATTGGCAAATTGGTAATCGTGTATAGGTTATTAAAGACCAAATTGTGCTGCTCTGCTAGAACACGTTTATAGTCGCGTTGCAAACCTTCTTGGCTACCTGGTAAAAATGCTCCCCCAGGATTGTAGACTAAATGCAATGCTAGATTTGAATCTTCCTGCCCATATCCCAAACTGTTCAAGATTTTAAGTGCTTCAATAGAATCTACAAAAACACCATTCCCTCTCTGTTTATCTGTATTTCCCTCGGTATAGCAGGGCAAAGAAGCAATTACAGATAAACGATGCTCTTTAAAAAACTCTGGATAGGTTCGATATTTCTGATTAGAAACTAAAATAGTCAGGTTACTGCGTACGATAATCTCAATATCCTGACTAATAGTACGAATTTCTTGTACAAACCATCGAAAGTTTGGATTCATCTCTGGTGCTCCTCCTGTCAGATCTACAGTCTTAACATTAGCCTTATGTATTACATT
This sequence comes from Saprospiraceae bacterium, assembly GCA_022448995.1. Taxonomy (GTDB): domain Bacteria; phylum Bacteroidota; class Bacteroidia; order Chitinophagales; family Saprospiraceae; genus JAKVCT01. The sequence continues at coordinate 2,719 of JAKVCT010000348.1, read as the reverse complement.
CAAGCAAGCCTGCATGGACTCTTTGGTCATGATCTCCCGGCGTGTAGGTCCTGCATCCACATGACAATGTTCGCAAGTGAGATTGCACATATACCCTAAATTAACCTGTAAAATATCAATTCCTGTTGGTTGAAGTGGATACATATCATGTTCTTTGAGTTTATGCTCAAATTTCAGAATCTGCTTATTCGTATCTTCTAGTATAGCAGTCTGTATGGCTGCTTGTGCAAGTTGACTACCTCTACGGTGAAGCGATTGTCGCTTCTTTTGCTTTGTTGATTTATTTTTTTCCATAACTAATATTTTATAAAGTTCAAATCCACTTCAATTGGGCACAGGGATATACACATCACTACTCAAGATAACAAAAAGTGCCTCCAAATAGTAATCACAGAAGAAACAAAACATTTTTTAATTATGAACGAATCGCTTCTAGAAATTCTCTACGATAAGATTCTTCTAAGAATTTACCGCCATAAGCTGTAGTAACAGTACTACTCGATATATCCTTGATACCACGTGTGGACACACACATATGTTTTGCATCTATATATACGGCAATATCATCTGTTTCGAGCGCAGATTTTAATTCTTCTAAAATTTGGGTAGATAATCGCTCTTGTACTTGTGGACGTTTGGCATAGTACTGAACCAAACGATTGATCTTGGATAGACCAATTACTTTACCACTGGAGATATAAGCTACATGAGCTACACCATAGATAGGTAGGAAATGGTGTTCGCAGGTAGATTGTAACAGAATGTTTTTCTCTACCAACATTTGGCTATACTGATATTTATTATCAAACAAGGCAATTTTAGGGCGATTAGCAGGATTCAAACCACTAAATATTTCTTTTACATACATCTTGGCTACTCTATACGGAGTTCCTTTTAGGCTATCATCAGTCAAGTCTAGCCCTAAGACCTCCATGATTTGGCGAAAATGTTCTTCAATTAATTCTACTTTTTCGTCATCAGTACGATCAAAAGCATCATCACGCATTGGGGTATCAATGGAAGTGCTGATATGCTGATCTCCCATTTCTTCATAAACTTCGATACTACGGTCCTCTATAGAACGACCGTTCACTTTTACATCTTTCATAAAAATTTCTTTTTAATTAAGTTCAAAAATATTGAATTTGAAAACAAAACTTGCACAATCCATAGAGTTGATAGTTTAAGTATGATGGCCTCGGTTCGTGCACTTAACCATCGGTTAGATAATTATTTATTAATTCTGTTAGTCTATGACTTTTTCTATTTTTCACTAAAAAGCAGGAAATCTTAACTAGATCAAAAACCTGATAACCAACTACTTAAAACAAAAGTATAAAAAAATCAAGACAGTATATGTTAGTGACTCATCAATTACAAAACTTTTCACAGACCACAGTAAATCACAGCCTAATCTTATTGATTTCCAATATAACTTATCCAAAGTCCTGTACTTGTTGTAGTCTATGAGATTAAAACCCTCAAGATTTCCCTCATTCTAGTACATTCACAATAATGCTGCCCATCTAACAGAACTACAGAAGGAGCTTGAAAGTATCTTAATGATCATTAGGAGTTGATTTATACAAATCAAAAATTTTATTTTTTTGGATAGTCACACCTGCACAAAAGCTTGTAGACCTAGCTACAAATCTGAATACCTAAGACAGAATATCCCAAAAATATCACCTTAGGTATACCAATTAATTCTTGCCAATCAGTAGTGGTTATTTGCTAACTTACTCTCTTTGGTAAGATAATGTTTCAAGTAGATAACCTAAGGTATTTATTTACTCAACTATAAAAAACATAAGTTCAATAGTTTTGTTTAGCCATTTTCCTTGGTCTGTAAATAAATATATACATTCTGTCTCTACACTTTTTGCTAGTTACGAATCTTTTAAGCGAAAGGATAATAAATAACTAGGGAGGTTTGCTTCGCAGAGCACTTCGTGTTTCAGTATTATGTTTTTTTTCTTCTCTCACCTTTTGCCATTCTGCGTGAGCTTGTGCCAAGAGGCACAAAGGCAGAGCAAAAAGAAAAGGTGACCAAAAACCCCGAAGGACTCAACGAAGTTAACCTAGGACTTCTTTTATTTTATAATTGAGCTATTTGGGAACGTCAGACAACCTCGAAGGGATCAGCGAAGCTAATCTCCCTAAGTAGAGGTGTAAGAACATAGAAAAGAGCTGCTATTGTTGACTTTCAATAACTTGTACAGCAATTTGTTATTTGTCAAATATATTTGGAGCATCGAGTAGGAGGTCTTTGATTAGTTCAAAGACCGTCCCCTCACACCACCAAGCGTACCGGTCAGTACTTGGCGGTTCGTTAAATACGAACAGCAATATCTCTGTAAATAGAAAGACAAGAGATATAACCTTTCTTTTCTAGCCATTGGTTAGAAAGACTTACTCTTAGAATAGGGCTTTGAGCGGTTCGCCAAGCTCCTTTTCTAGTACAAGCCCAACTAAACGCTCTATCATGGCTAAAGCCTAGAGCTTTTAGTTTCTTGTATCGAGTTCTCACTCTTTTCCATAATCGCCATTCACACATTCTTATCCGACTTCTAAGCCAAGAGTCTAGCCGTTTCAGAGCAGTTTTGCACTTGGCTAACTTGAAGTATTGTATCCAACCTCTAGTAAAAGAGTTGATCCATTTAAGCCGGTCTTCTGTCGAGTAACTTCGTCTTCTTTGACTAGCGTATTTCAGTTTAGC
>JAKVCT010000347.1 GCA_022448995.1 Saprospiraceae bacterium | reverse complement strand
GGTTAGTTTCACTGAGCCCTTCGGGGTTAGTTTCACTGAGCCCTTCGGGGTTAGTTTCACTGAGCCCTTCGGGGTTAGTTTCACTGAGCCCTTCGGGGTTAACTATAAATTAATTATGTCCACCTACTTACTTACAGACCTTGAATCAGTGGCTGACTCAGAATAGATGAGACTTAGCACAGAAGACTCTATTCATTCTCGCTACTCTTTTAATGATGTAGACTTATTTTTCCTGTTATGTATAAAACACAAAGGAACTTGGGTATTTACCAAGTAGATCTAAATAATTCATTAACAATTTTCATTTAAAATCATGAAATTAACTTATTCTCATTTCACCTTAGTTTTACTAGGATCTATCCTAAGCTTCTCTTCTTGTAAAAAGGAGCAAACTACTGACGAGGAACCTTATTCCTCTATCACTAACTTAAGTACTATTGTGGTAAGCAACTCTAATGTTTATTATTGTGAGCCTGTGAAGACCTTGAGTTTAGAAGATGGCTATTTGATGCTTGCAAATGTTCATTATGATAATGGAGACATTGGTATTCAATACAATAAGCTGGATATGAATCAAGAAGTAGTTTGGTCAAAAACCTATTCAGATGGTGGATACCAGTACAAGGGTACAGATTTAATACAAGTCAATAATAATTTTTATATACTCCTAAACTTTGAATTGAGTATTGGAGGAAGTACCAAAATCAAGATCTTGCACACAGATATCAATGGCAATCTCTTAAAAGAGAAAGATATCCCAGAAGAGACTACCTCCTTAAGTATTGTTGCGACTTCCCTTACTTATGAAGAAGACGATATTATTTATGGTCCTACGCTTGTTGTAGTTGGAGGAACTAATAATGTGGATATAAGTAAACCTGGATATACAAATAATATTTTTCAAGAAGACATAGAAGATATATATGCGGTAAGATTAAGTTTGGATTTGGACGAACATTTTTTTTGGGAAGCTACCTATGGTTTTGTTCATGAGGATAGAGGACAGAAAGTATTTAATTTGGCGGATGGTTTTGTACTTGGAGGAACAAGTAGAAATCGAGAACGCAGCTCAGATTATATCACAGGAATAGTATTGGTAAAATATCGTAAAGAATCAGGTAATATCATAAATACCCAGCAATTCAATGTACCTGATTTAGATTTAGAATGGTTAAATATGATTCATAATACCACAGAGCAGCGATTCTATATATTTACTTACTCGCAAAATAACCCAAGCACTATCTATAAATTCACAGTAGATGAAGATTTTATAGAAGTTGAGAATATGCAGACAATAAACTTAGGGCTAACAGGGATGATTCATCATCGTTCAATTGATTTGTTAACTAATGGTCTGTTCTTGGCAACTGTCGAAAAGCCGAGTGACGAGGATACTCAGAATATAGAGTGGATTACATTCAAAACAGATGGTAGTGTAGAAAACCGCTATTCTTTTAATGACCTTGAGCAAAAGTATATAGAAAGCGTGGGTCGCTTAAGTGAGGCAAATAGCGAAATATTATCTACAGATCGTCTCCTGTTTCCTATCACCTATCAAAACAATAGAAATATTGGGACTTACCAATTGGACTTGAATTTTCCAATCCAAAATTAAGACTAACAAAAATTAATAAAGCAAGATTATAATCATCTTTAAATCAATCAATTAATACAAAATGAAATCAATTAATTTCTCCATTATAGTTTTCTGCTTAGGCATATTTAGTTTTTCTTCTTGTATAAAGGACGAAACTACCGATCCAAATAATGATGTAGTCAATACAGATCCTTATGAAAGCATCAGCAATCTCAGGTCTATTGGCTCAATTACAGATCAAAATACGTCTCATTATGAACCCATTAAACAACTGATTCTTTCGGATGGCTACTTGAGCATGACCAATGTACACTATACGAATGGAGATATTGGAGTCCAATTCAACCGTTTGAATAGCAATCAAGAAATCCTTTGGTCAGAGACATATCTAGAAACTGCTTATCAAAGTAAAGCAATTGATTTAGTAGAAGTACAAGGTAAGTTTTATGTTATATTGAATAGTGCTACTACTTCTGGTAATGGGCATAAGATCCAGTTTATAACAATAGAACAAGGTGGCAATAATCTACAAGTTGTAGATCTTAACACCAATACTAGTGGTTCTTTTGCTTATTGGGCAAATTCCATCTGTTATGATACAGACAATTCAGCGATTGTAATTACTGGAACAACTACTAATATAGATGTAACCAAACCAGAACATCTAATTTATGCACAGGAAGATACCAAAGATATTTTTACAGCAAGATTAGATCTAAGTCTAAGTATTGTTTGGTCTAGTGTTTATGGTTTTACGAATGAAGATGCAGGTTATATCGTTAGTTCATTTGACAACTCTTACCTAATTGCTGGAATTGTAGAAACTAGATCAACAAGCACCACTCATACACCAGAGCTTATCTTAATGCAACAACTGCCAAGTTCAGGTAATATTATTAATGTACAAACCCATGATTTCGGAATCACAAATTTAGGTTACCTAGGGGTAATTGCTAATCCTGCAACAGAACAATTTTATTTATTTGCTTATGAAACTACTGCTACTACTGCTGTGATTAAAAAAATGACGGTAGATAAAAACTTAGTTCAAGTAGGAAATATAGAAACAATAGATTTGGGCATTGCAGAAGCAGTGACTTATCATGCAATCAATGTATTATCAGATGGTAATTTCTTAGTGACTTTAGAAGCCCCAAACAGCACATCTAAGGAAAATGCTAAATGGGTAAAATTTGACAATAGCGGAACAATTCAAAATACTTATTCTTTTGACGATCTTAATCAAGATCACACAGAAGGAATTGGAAGTTTGAACAATGGCACTAACTCAGCACTAGCAATAGATAATCTAGTTTTTCCACTTGCTTATAGCAACAAATCTATTTTGGGTGCTTACACACTAAATCAATAATAGTTGAGTACGTTCTTATTCTCTTCAATACATCAAGGTCACTAGGATTCTCATTCTTAGTGGCTTTTTTATTTAGGGAGTATTTAACCTTAGTTCGTTGATTTAAGTAACAGTCCAAATATTCTCATAGTGATCTTTATCCGGTTTTATTTGATTTTGTCTACACTTAAAACACTCTAAATGAGTGATTTTTCATTTTTTAGTGCAATGTTTTTTTTTGAAAAAAATACTTTTTTGTTTTTCCATTCTAGCAATTCTTATCGCACTTTTATAATAAATCAAATTTACTCAAACAATTATAAATATGTAATTCTTCAAAAAACACCCCTATTTATTTTAATGCTCTACTGCTCATATTAGTCTTGTGGGCAATGCAATTATTTACTGAGATGGATATAAGCATCTCACTACTTTTAAAATCTTAGAAATCAGTTATGAAATCAATTCAATGTATAACCTATCTCCTTTTATTAGGAATTCTTTTATTCTCTTCTTGTAAGAAAGAAGAAACAGAAGCGCAACCTTACTCCAGTATTACTAATCTTAGCCAAGTTTTACGGCTAAATCTTGAATCCGCAGAGTATGAACTTGTCAAAAGTTTGGTAGTAGAAGATGGACAGCTAATCCTGAATAATATCAACTATAATAATGAAACATCAGTAATTGAATTAATCAAGTTGAATAAAGAAAAAGAACTGTTGTGGTCTATGCAATACAAAAAAATAGGCTATAGCTATGAAGCAGTGGATATCACTAGTGCAGCAGGAAACTACTATCTAGCTCTAAACTCTAAGCCGCTAACGAGAGAATACAGTAGTGCTAAAATTTTCCTAATTGATCAAGGTGGAAATCTAGTTCAAGAACAAGAGTTTGGCGATTCAGCAGCTATACATAAAACTTGGGCAAATGCCATAAATTATGATCCATTAACTAGTAATCCAACTCTTATTTTTAGTTGCAATACAACAGATGTGGATACTCTGAAACCAGAGTTTATTCATCAATCTGATAATTTAGATATGCACATCATGCAGTTGGATCTGAATTTAAATACAGTTGGGAAATCTATTCATAATAATGGAAATCAAAAACATACACAGAGGATTTTTAATCTACCAGATGGTGTACTAATCTGTGGTTTTCACAAAGGCAATTCTTCAAACAGAAGAAACTACTTTTTACTAAAACTATTGAGAGAGCCTACAAGCTCTACTCTATACTACGCCAATAGTTGGGAAATGAATGGTTTTAATTCAGACTTGATAGATTTTGTGTATGATGAAAAGAAACAGCTGATTTATTTATTTACCACCAACCCAGAAGTAGCCATTGCCAACATTAGCAAATCAACCTTTGACACAGATCTTGAATCAGTAGCTAACTCAGAATATATCGACTTAAGTATGACTGAAGTCATAGAATATAAATCCATCTATTTGTTGCCAGATGATACCTTTCTAGTTTCGCTAGAAAAATCTAAAAATGTGACTACCGAAAATCTAGAATGGATCAGACTGAGCACAGAAGGTACTATTCATTCTCACTACTCTTTCAATGATGTGAATGAAGAATACATAGAAAATATAGCTGCTGTGCGCAATGCAAATAATACAATGATAAATGATGTAGACTTATTTTTCCCTGTTATGTATGAAACACAAAGGAACTTGGGTATTTACCAAGTAGATCTAAATAATCCAAATAAATAAGTAGATAGCCACAATTAATTTGTATTTAATTTAATCAGCCTTTTTGCGCTGTACTTTGTTAAAAAGCCTC
>JAKVCT010000346.1 GCA_022448995.1 Saprospiraceae bacterium | reverse complement strand
GTTCTAAGAGAATAATGAGAACAGCAAGGACAGATATTCAATTTTTGATAATCACCAATTACGTCAATCTTATTGTCCAATTCATAAGCTAAAAATCCATTGGTAACACCTCTATAATCATCTCTTAATTCATCCATTAAAACAGTTACAAAACTTACATCATAAGATTCCCCATCAGCAAACTGACCACAGTCTACTAAGTGACTTTCCTTTTCTTCCTTTGACATGCCTATCATTTTCTGATTGATCAAAAGATTGATGGCGGATTTTCTAGTGATAACCTTTTTTTTCATTAAGAGATAATTCTTCTGTGATGTGGGATTAAAATACCACGCTCAAATAATGCTTTCGCTGATATTTATTATTGATTTGGTCAACTGATAATTTATAATTCCAATCATAAAAACAAAAAATAATGGACTTTAGTCCTTGTTTTTTGCATAGATAAACGAGAGCGTGGTACTTTAGTGCCGCGCCACAAGATTGGTAAGTTAAACCATTGCCTCTGCGCGCTTTTTCAAAGCGGCAGCGACTTCATCAAAACCTTGTTGAATCTTTTTGCGATACAAAAACATAATCAGTGGTGTCAGAAAACCACGAAAAGCATCACAGGTATAATACAAAGTACGATTTCCTTCTAGATTAGTGAGGCGCTGAGTCCGTGTAGTTTTGACATACCAAGCATCTTCTATCCCCCAATCCACATAGACAGCTTCCTTCCATCGCTGCAAGACTTCAGGTTGCTTAATCAGCTTTTTGGAATTAGGATTCATACGCACATGCAGGATAACTGGCGAACCAATTTGCTTACTTTTTAGTTCAACTTTGGGGGTGAATGGGTTCCATTCTGTATAAGCATCAAAATCTGTTAAAACCGCCCAGACAGTGGTTTTGGGTGCGTTAATTTCGATTGAAGTCTCTATTTTAACCATTGTTCTAGGATATAATTAATTACAAGCCAATTTAGTAGTATCTAAACTATCAATTACACTAAAAGAATTTACCAAACTTTTTTTGATCAATTCTGGAGCCGACCAAGTTAAATCATGTCCAGCTCCGCCTTTGGCAACTAATTTCACATAAGGTGCATTAGTCAAGTATTCACAAGCAAAACTTGCGTTCTTAAAATAAATTAAATTATCCTTATCTCCATGTAGAATAGTCACAGGAACACGGATTTTATCCCAAAGTGGCTTCATTAATTCTAATTGTTCTCTATGCGCTAATTTTTCTGCATTGGCAACATCCAAAGTTGTGGGTACCAACCAACGTAATGACCAATGTGTAGTTGGGTAAGTAATCCAATAGGTTGTCTCCTCGCCTGGTGCTAAAGAAGAAGATTGAAAAACCAAAGCATCTACATAATCTGGATAATCCATTCCTAGGCGTGCTGCTACTGTTCCTCCATAAGAAGAACCAATCAAGACGATTTTTTTATGTTTGGTGCGTTTTTCTTTTAGAATGGGTGCTAGAGCTGCTGCTTGCTTTTCTACTGAAGTTTCGATATTGCCAAAACCTGAGTAGCCATATCCTGGACGATCTACTGCAATAATTTTAGCATTAGACAATAAGAATCTATCTTTCATAAATCTATACCAAATCGCTGAAGAACTTGGTGAGCCATGTATCAAGACAATAAGTGGTAAACTATCTGATCCAATTTCTACATAACGCATGGTTCTATCTCCGTACTGATACCGATGAAAGCTAGGTTCATAGCCAAAAGGTGCATCACTTAATTGCCAAGCAAAAGTACTATCACTCATTCTAAGTTGCAATAGATTATACAAGGCAATGTAGAGGATCAAAAAAACGTAAAATCGTTTTTTTCGAAGCCAATAACCTACGAATCGACTGATGCGAATGGTCAGATACCAAAGAGGAATTTTATAATTCATGCTTTATCTATGTAGTTGGTATTTATTACTTTTATTTCGAATTCATTCGATTGGTTGGGTGACTGAGAGCATGTCGACTTATAAAACAGAACTAGATTTAAAAAGATTAAATAAGAATACTTTTTTTATACCTATTTTGCTCAATCATACTTCCTTACTCTTCTGATGAAAGAAATAAATAATGCAAACTCTGTAACTAATGTGTAAGCCAAATAATAAATGCTAACAAAATAATATTTATATAGAACTTTCCATTGTTCTTCCCAAGCGTTTATTTCTAAATGCCTAAGTAAAGCACCTGCCACTCCCATTGACACTATACAAAAAAATAGCACAACATAAACCGAAGCAACCCATTCATACTCTTCCCCTCCAATCCGTAATCTACGTGTAAAAAAAGCCAACAGCATCACAAGAGCGATGAATATTCCTCGCATTTTATCCTCATGTACATTGGATAACCAATCGTTAAGATATAAAAGTACACCACCACTAGCTGCTAAGGTTAATAAATGAAATAGATGAGCAAATATAAGTTTAGAAATCTGCTGTTTTTTAGAAACAAATTTAGAATTATCGTCTAAGAGCATAGATTAATTTTGAATTTTAGATATGATTATGATGAGTTGGTAAAACCTAATTTATTATTAAGATTTCTAATCAGATTCTTCATTGGTAATGAATAATATACCCTCCAAAATAAGTGTGTAAGCTAGATAATAAATTCCTGCAAAATAATATTTATAGACCATTTCGACTGATGCTTCCCAAGCTTTGATGCCCATAGAGTTCAACAAAACACCTGCAATAACCATAGATATTATACCTACAAATAGAGATAAATAAGGAGAAACTCCCCAGTTATATTCATAACCTATGCGTAGTCTATGAATTAAGATGGCAGTTAATATACCAATAGCCATAAATGCTTTCTGTAGCGTTCCCCAATGCTCACGTAGATAATAGGAACTAATCAAAAGTAAAATACCACCACTAGCAGCTAATATTAATAAATGAAATAGATGAGCAAATATAAATTTAGGAATCTGCTGTTTTTTAGAAACAAATTTAGAATTATCGTCTAGTAACATTACACAGCTTTTTTATGATTAGATCGTCGTTTTAATTGAAAAATAATCTCTGTGAATAACATATATACAATGGAATAACCTGCTAACAAAATATAGGCTGCTTGTTGAGGTCTAAGGTTAAATTCCTCCTCCATATTAAACACTTTCATTCCCAAAGCCATACTTCCGCCCATAGCTAATAATCCTAAACCCCCACTAGATAAAACAGATGTCCAAAATCCAGATTTTACCCTCAATTTAAAAACTGTAGTCGCCATTGCTAAACTAGATAAAAAGAAGATCCCCAACATCCAATCCCCAAAAGTTTTTCGGTGATACTGATCTACGTAATTAATGATGTAAACTAAGCCCATCATCAATAAAAGATGAATTCCGTGTATAAAGGTGGCTTGTATAAAGTTATTGTCCCTTTGGACAAATTTAGAATCGTCGTCTAATAGCATATCAAAATAGCTCTAAAGTTTAGTAATCAAGCAAGTTGAGACCTACTTGATTACTAAACTAAGCCAAATTAATCAATCACTATGAATTTTATGGTTTTTAATATTCCTAATGATTTATTTTTAATGGTAGTCACATAAGTACCTTGTGGTAAATCTTGTGTTGCTAACTCAATCAACGATTCTGTAGGTGAAAAGGCATGTGTTTGTGTTAACAATTCCTGCCCCAGAAGATTATACACTCTGATTCTAGTAGATAATTCGCCTGAGTACCAGCTCTTAATTTTTAAGTTATTTCCTTTCAATAATGGATTAGGAAAAACACTGAGTTGTATCACTTCATCTTTTGCAAGATCCTGATTAGGCAGATTATACTCTAAAGCTACCGTGTTAGAAACATGTTCGGTTCCATCAAAATCATATTGGATATAACGATAATATTGTACACCTTGATTTAGATTATTATCCCAAACCTCATAAGCAATTTCTGATAAAGAATTTCCAGCTCCATTGACCCAAGCAATTTGCTCCCAGTCAGATCCATCATTACTTTTTTGTACTTCAAACCCCTCATTATTCAACTCAGTATATGTCCACCAATACAAACGACCTCTATTTCCCACTACTTTGGCAAATAATGGAGAGCCTTCAATGGGAAAAGTAACAACGATACATCCTGTATTATCATCAGAATAGCTACGCTGCGCAGCACCATCACCACCTGAAGCTGTTGCAAAGAATTGTACACAAGTATAAGGATTTTTATACTCTTCTACTTGAGCTCCTGAGCCTTCTTCTCCCTTAAAAAACCGACAATCTTGTCCACCATCCAAATCATTACTAGCATAACCAGAAAGAGAATCCCCTCTGAAGATCCCCGAAGGACAAGCCTGTAAGAATTCTGCAATAAAGTGTCCTGAAGAATCACCTCCTTCAAAAATACTGGAAGGACAATTCCCTGCCAATGTAGCAAATACATCGCCTGAGGCAGCTCCACCAAAGAAAGGTTCATTAGCACCTGTTCCAAAAC
>JAKVCT010000345.1 GCA_022448995.1 Saprospiraceae bacterium | reverse complement strand
TTGCGCTGCACTTCGTTAAAAAGCCTCGTGATAGCGCTGCTATCCCTACGTTTTTCGCCTCGTTCAGCATCAAAAATCCTTGTGAATTATTATAAAATTAATTATGTCCACCTACTTAATTGTTTTATCCTTAAGTATCTACTTGATATCTAGCTAAGATATGCTATAACCTCAGATTCTAACTATTTATCTTGTAGAGCGCCAAAATAATGGATTAATTAACCTGAAATAGTATGTGGTTCTTGTCGGATGCAGATCTAGACAGTGGATCACATACTTTTTGATTTAAGCCTCTAATTTCTATGTTGCCTAAAAAAATTCGGATCACATTAATTCTTCTACTTTCTATAGGTGGAATCGTTTCTTTATTTTTCGATCCATATTTGGCTATCGCTTTTTGGGGACTTTCCTTTCTAATGATTTTGAGCCATTTTCGGCATAACAATATGATTAGAGTCTTGCGTGCTTTGGGCAAGGGACAATCCAATCGAGCAGAAGAACTCTTGTCTGAGATTTCTAGACCAGACTTATTGGCCAAACGTTATCGTGCTTATTATCATTTTGCTGTAGGATTACTTGCCTCACAACGAAAAGAACAGCATGTTGTCAAAACAGCTTTTGCCAAGGCATTGGAGCTAAACTTAAAGGGAGAGCAAGAGCAAGCTATTGCTTATTTGAGCTTGGCAAGAACAGCTTATTTAGAGAAAGATATCGATAATGCTAAGTTTTATTTGGATAAAACTAAAGAAAAACAAACACAAGATTTATTCTTGAAACAACGTATAGACGAACTAGAAACCGCTTTGGCAAAAACATAGAGTCGGCTTCAATGGTTTTTTTTAGAATCCGTTTACTGCTTTATAGTTTTAATAGTTGATAATTAGGGTTTTATGAGGCTTGGTTGATTTTGTGTATCCATTAGTTACCCACCTAGAAAGGCTTTGCCAAGTTAAAAATCTAGGAACATTTGGACTGTTACTTAAAAGCACAGTAAAATTTATATTGTATCAAGGACGCTAACTAATCTGCATAATTATAGGATGAAAAACTGTCAATATTGTGGGTTTCAACTACTAAAAGGGGCTAAGTTCTGCCATAATTGTGGCAAACCTACTACTACTAAATCGATCAATTGCCCTAAGTGCAGAGCTTCTAATCCTAGTTCTTCAAAGTTCTGTTTTAATTGTGGTGAACCTATTGATATTATTTATGCACCTGGAGATTATATTACACCTATCTACAAACTCGATTTCCGTAGTTTAAAAACACTTTCTATACAAATTCGGGACGCTTTTTTGGTTGCTATTAGTATGGCTGTCGAAGCTGACGGAGAGCTGAGCCGGGAAAACTATTATTTGGATGCTTTTGAGAGCACAGGTTTTCGTGTAGCGATTTTTGATGAGCAAGCACAAATTATGAGTAAACTGTTTCAGAAAGCTTATCAGAAAAATGGCTATCAATCATTTATGATGATTGAGCTACAATTATACGCTGCTTTTCAACGTTTATTAGAACGGTTTTGGGTACAATATTTAGTCAAAATTTTACCACAACCACTATCACCTAAGATTCTTAATTATGAGAAGACCACTCTAGAAAATGTAAATTTGCATCAACTTATGGTTGATTATTTGGCATTGGATTTAGAAGCTGAATCACATTATTTGAATGCTGTAGATATTCCTGTTAAAAAATTGAAACAAGCTCAAAAAATATTTTTTAAGCATCAGGTAGGTGAAGTACCTTATGTTTTTATTGATCAAACACTCCTCGGATCTGGTAAGGAAGGTTTGGTATTGACCAATAAGGGCTTATACTGGAAAGCAGCTTTTCACAAGGCTGCTAATATACAATTTCAAGCAATTAGCAATCTAAAGCGGTATAAGAATCACTTGGAGATCAATGGAATTTATCTCAACATTAATCCTTCTATTAATTACAAATTATTAAAACTATTACAGCGAATTAAGCGTTTTTTTGAGGTCTTAAATCCGATTTGATCAAAGGATATAACTCTTCAAATGTATTGAAACTCATTAGAATGATAGTTTGTTGATTTTTTAATTTTCTAACAAAAATTAAAAAAGCTAAGAACTATTAAAGCTTATTCAAGTAGTTTTTTTAGGCGATAAATTGCCTTTTATTCAATTTAACTGTGTTAAAGAACCTACCATAGCTCATTGCCTTCTCCTTTGCTCCAGTGGAGTAAGCCATCTCGGAGGCTTTTTAACGAGGTACAACGCAAACCTCGCAGAGCCCTTCGGGGTTAAATACAAAATAATTGTGACTGGCTACTTATTGACCTGCTACTTAAATTTAAATAATTTAGATAAATGAATCTATTGGCGGAGCCTATACTGGGAAAATTATCCCTTCTAGAGAAACTGGATACTTTCATAAGTTCAACACTCAACCTTTTAGAAAAGGTGAAAAATATCTTGATAGCAAGATTAGATTTGGTCTGTAAATTGTACAGATAAGCAAAGGCTCAGTGATAAGTTCAGTATTCAATACTATATAATTTTTGAGTATTTTTGTGTAAATTAAGCACATATTTAGCTTTAGCTTTAATGATAAGCTGAATCCCTTGTTTTTTAGCGTTGATCAAATGCGCCAAAATTATGTTTGTTAAATCCTGTCAATAGTCCATGAAGGTTTAATTAAACGAAAGATCTATAACGGTTTATAAATTTATAAATACATTGATTCATGAAGCAAAAACTAAAATTACTACTTACTTTATTCTTTTTTAATGCAACCTTTGCTTGGGCTGCAGATGATCCAAAACCTACCTATAAATACAAGATAGATCTCAATGCAGTTCATGACGATATGTTGGATGTAGAGTTAGAGGTACCTGAAGAATTTGGAAAAGATGAGTTGACCTTTCATTTTCCGAAGATTGTTCCAGGAACCTACGAGATTCTTGACTTTGGACGATTTGTAAATGGCCTTAAAGCTTTTGATTCTAAAGGAAATGAGTTGAAAATTGATCGGAAAGATCCTAATACTTGGGTGATTAAGAAGGCAAAGAAAATTACTAGGATTACCTATACCATAAAGGATACTTGGGATGAGAATCTAAGAAAGGCTGTTTTTGAGCCTAGTGGATCTAGTTTTGAGGCAGGTAAAGCTTTTGTCTTGAACGGCAACGCTTGTTTTGGTTTCTTCAAAGGACAGGAAAAAAATCCTTATGAAATTACTTTTGATCGTCCAAATGAGTTTTATGGAACAACCTCTTTACGTCGTCTACAAGGAGATTTTGATAGTGATATTTTTCATGCACTTACTTATGACGAGTTGGTTGATGCTCCCATCATGTATTGTGTGCCAGATACTATGAATTTTAAACTCGGTTTTGGAGATATCCAAATCTCTGTTTATTCTCCTAATAAAGAAACTACAGCTAAGGAAATAGGAGAATGTATTCGTCCCATATTAGAAGCTCAAGCACATTACCTAGGTAATATTTTACCTGTAGATAAGTATGCCTTCATCCTGTATTTATCACCAGATGGATACGCTTCTGGTGGAGTAGGAGCACTAGAACACGCACGTTCTTCTATGTTTTGTTTGACTGAAGAGAAAGTTGAAAAGATTAGTAAGTTGATTATTGATATTGCTTCTCATGAATTCTTTCATATTGTCACTCCTCTTTATATTCGATCAGAGGAAATCTACTATTTTGATTTTATGGAGCCCAAGATGTCAAAGCATTTATGGCTCTATGAAGGTGTAGTAGAATATATGGCACAACACATGCAAGCAAAGTACAATCTAATCAGTGATGATGATTTTATGGATGTTTTAGGAGATAAGGTGCGTTCTTCCAAACGCTATAAACAAGACCTGTCTTTGTCTGAACTGAGTATGCGTTGCCTTGAGCCTGATTATGTTCGACAATATAATAATATCTATTTTAAGGGGGCAATGATAGCGGCTTGTTTAGATCTCAAACTGCTTACTTTATCTGATGGAGAATACGATTTACAAATCTTACTCAAGGACTTATCTAGTTATTTTGGTCAAGATGATCCTTTTAAGGATGAAATTCTATATCAGAAGATTATTGATATTACGGAGTTTGAAGAATTAAATGAATTCTTCGAAAAATATGTAGAAAAAGCAGAGCCTATTCCATACAATAAGTTTTTAGAACCTTTTGGGATTGAATACCAAGCAGAAACTAAGATCAAAGAAGTTTCTCCATTGGGTGGTTTAGAGAGAGGTGTACTAAAAACCGATTCTTTGGATCGTTTCTACATTGCTAAATATGAGCGATTGGATGAGTTTGGTAATGATTACATTAAGTTTAAGCCAGATGATGTTATCCTAAAATGGGCTGGTAAAAAACTAACTATAAAAAATGTTACTGGAGTTCTAATTACTTATATGAATAACATCGAAGAAGGAGATCCATTAGAAATAGAAATCTTACGTAAACAAGAAGATGGTAGCTACAAAGAAATGACTCTATCTACTGAATTGGTAAAGATCGATATAGATAAAAAACATGTTTTTGTAATCAAAGAAGATGCTACAGCAGAGCAAATCAGAATGCGCAACAAATGGCTAGAACCAAAAGAACAATAGTGTAATTATTATTGAAGATAATAAGTAAGTAGGTGGACATAATTAATTTGTATTTAACCCCGAAGGGCTCAACGAAGTTAATTCAAGCAGCCTTTTTGTAGATAGATTTGCTTCGCAGAGCACTTCGGGGTTCAGTATTAAGCATATTTTTTCCCTCACCTTTTGCCATTGCTGCAAAAGGTG
>JAKVCT010000344.1 GCA_022448995.1 Saprospiraceae bacterium | reverse complement strand
GTCACTTGTTAATTCTTGAGAATTAACAAATAGCTCAATTCAAATTACTCCGTAATTTTCAAAGCTATGACCAATTTAGGAACGTCAGACAACCCCGAAGGACTCAGTGAAACTAAACCCCGAAGGGCTCAACGAAGTTAATTCCGAAGGAATCAGCGAAGCTAACAATAGTCCTCATTGACTGCTACTTCTAAACCCCGAAGGGCTCTCCAAACTCACTTTTATCTTAAGCTTGTACTTGACAAACAGGCTTACAGAATATAAGTCGTTCAACTTTAAGTCTTTACAATGTTCGGACAGACGAAGCAGTTAACTTCGTTGAGCTCGCTATGGGCTCGGTTCCTACGGAACGTCAATGTTCGTCGTTCTTTGTTGCTGACAACCCATATAGTCCGCTTGATCCAGTTGGGTAGATTTTATTAAGTTTTTATCGAAACTGAGCTCTATTTTTAGCTCGACACAACTTATTTTTCGAATAAAACACTGATTTCTTTTTCAACTTGCATTTTAAGTAATTGATTATCGGTGGATTAATTTAATGTTGAACCACGAAGTGTTCTGCGGAGCAAAAGTCCCTGCTTAGGGTGGCAGCAAAGCTTGCCACAGTCGGTTTTGCCTCCGAACATTTTCAAGGGGTATTACTACTCTATGTATGTTTAATACCTTTGTATAGGCAATGTGAGTATTTTCTGTTCGGTTTGGATTTGCAAATAGTAAATTCCCTTACGGGTTTTTGTCTGCGGATATATATGTAACTGATGATTTCCTACTGCCAATTGATCAAATTTGAATGTCTCAATCTCTTGTCCCAGTGCATTCCACAAAGAACAATGAATATCTTGAGGCTGTTCTAAATATATTTTTAAGTAGAAATCATTGTGAAAAGGGTTAGGAAAAATCTTAGCATCCATAGATACTTTGTTTACATCCTTTACTGATGAAGAAAGAGAAGGAAGTAAATGAACACAGTAATCTTCCACCTCTCCATACATAGGATCTGTACATAGACCAGGAGGAGCTGTCCATTGCATCGCCACTCGTAAGCGTGTAATTCCTTGTACAATCGTATCAGGAATTGTAAATTGGCCACTTGTACTTGACACATAAGGAATATCATCTTCAAAAATCAGCTCCCCAGCATCTGCAAAGTCACCATCTTGATTGTAATCTAACCAAACACGAACCTGTTCTAAAAAGTTACCACCTTGCTGCACCGTAATTGGATAAGTTTGGCCTATATCTACATTAATAAAATCATCATCATAGAGCAGATACCCTGAATTATTACCAGAATTGTGTTCAAAATCACCTAAACGAAACTTCTGAATGAAATCATCTTGTGCATTCTGTCCCATAGCATCACAATAAGTAGTCACAGCACAAGAAGTACAGCCATCTGTTACAAAAATCTTACTTTCAGAGAAGTTAGTAATAACACCAGAGTTACAGTACATACGTACTTGGTATTCGTAGTAAGTACAGTTATTGAGTGTAGATAGCTCATACTGATTGGTATTTATGTTGGCTATGGTGTCCATCCAATCATTGGTACCTAATAATCGATAACGTAAATCATATGAGAGGGCCGCCAATTGATCATTCCATTCTAAAAGTGTACTATTGGTAACAGTAACACTTGTAGTAAGTGCACTAGGTATATCGCAACAGCCATCTGTTCTAAAACTATAAAAGGTAGTATCACCTAAATTACCATTACAAAAGCTAATTAATCGAACTTCATAGTCAGAGCAAGCTTGTAGATTATTTAGGGAACTATTGTTATTATCAATAATTTGCGCTGCACTCCAATTTCCTCCGAGTAATCTGTAAGAAAATTGTACAGAATCTGTAAGAACAGAAGTTAACCAATGGATTACACTTGAGCTGCCTGTTGTCGTTAGGTCTTCAAGCTGATAGGGAGGGAAACAGTTGTTTGGACAGGCATCTTGGCTATTTATTAGGGTTTGATGTAAGTCAAGATACCCCCCTGAAAGTGTATTACTCAATGTAGATTCTGGTTTTACACCTGTCAGAATAGCATTCTTGATGGCTAAAGCAGCTTGACTTGGTTGCACTTTTGTGAAAACATTAAAGTTTTCGCAAGTAGAGGCATAAGCAAGGGCAATGGCTGCAGTTACATGAGGTGCTGCCCCCGATGTTCCTCCAAATGTACCATGTGCATTGTTGTTTTTGAGGGTATAAATTGTTTCACCAGGAGCACCAAGATCGATATGTGTGCTTCCATAGGCTGCACCAAAGACCTTGTCCCCCAAACGGTTTACATTGGTAACCCCAATAAGATAATCACTAGGGCAAGTAGTTGGCAAATCACCATCAGTATCAACATTTATGTTCAAATTAGCTGTAGCTCCCACATTAAGGATTCCATAATACCCTAAGGTATCATAAAAAGAGCACCAAATAGGAGCATCACTTGCTTGTCCAAAATTAACCCCCCAAGATGCATTGGTAGCCACTACAAAAGCTCCTTTCGTTCCATTAGATTCATTGTATAATTTACGTTGTTGAAGAGCATAACCATAGGATGCTATAACGGTAGCTTCATCTGTACTAAGCCCACTTCTTATAATCATTAGTTTCACTGTCCAATTGACACCTGCAACAGCTGTACCATTGTCACCCTTGGCTCCAATTACACCAGATACTGGTGTGCCATGTGCACCTGCAACACCTGTACCTACATGATCATTTTCTAAAATTGGGTTCCAACCCAAATAATCATCTATATAACCGTTTTGATCATCATCAATATTATTGTTTGGGATTTCTTGATGATTGATCCATAGATTATTTTGCAGGTCGGTATGATCTATATCTACACCATCATCTAAGACAGCTACTACAATAGTATCACCTGAGAAAGTGTACCCTCCTGTACTTAAAGCCCATGCTTGTGGGGCATTGATATCAGCATCTACTGCTCCACCACCACTTCCATTATTATTGTATTGCCATTGGCTTGTATAGAAGGGATCATTGGGAATGAGATTTTGACTTTGATTGTGGCGGTGTTGGATAATATGATTGTACTGGGCAGTCTTAACAGCTGGATGTTTACGAATATCATTCAGTAAGACACCTTCTTGAATAGCTGAATTATCATACTCAACAAGCCAAATATTCATGTGTGGAATTAGACGTTTTTTTATGCTTAGTGTAGTAGGTTGATTCTGAAATACAGAAAAGTCTTTGACAAATGTTCTTAGTTCAGTATCAGAGTTTAATTCAACTATAAATTGTTGAGGATGGTATTCTTGAGCATATAGGTTTAGGCAGAATAGGCTAGGGAGAAATAAGAATAGGATACACCAGTACATAGCAAAAACATTTAGTCAAAAAATATAGGAAATCTACTCAAGGTTGATTTCCTATTTAAAAACGTAAGCTTTTTTCAAAGGGTTGTCTATATCCAATAGAGTTTATTGGGAGAATGGTTTTGTATACGACTCTATTTGGAATAATCTTTAATAGTGCATTGATTTTTATTTATTTGCATTCTTCTTTTTGGAAGCTTCTACTGCTGCTCTAGTTTCAGGATCTTCATAAGTGATATTTAAGTCTTGTAAGATTGATTCCAACAAAGGGTCATCTTCAGCGTCATACCCTGATTTGAGATTATATCCATAGAATCTTCCCAACGATTGCCACTTAAAGGCTGCCCAACCTCCACGTAACTGACTAATTACATCATAAAATGGACGATCTAGCTCACGTTCTACCATTTTAATAAGAATATAACCTTGAGATTTAGTAAGTGCTTTGAGTTCTTTTTCGTATTTTGGTTTTAGATCTTTTTCTACTCCTTTCGCATATTTCTTTTGTTTTCTTTTCTTCATCTTTTCGGTCTCACGTTCAATTTTTCTAAATATTCGAATAGCTTCTGCTGCATAAGGATATACTTTTGCGGCATATGTGCGCCATTGGTGGTAGCGTTTGCGTTCATCTCTATTTTTGAATTTGCGTTTTTGTGTAAAGTTGACAGTTTCGAAATCTGCCACAGGCAAGGTGTCTCCATTGATAATAAGAACTTTGAGTACTTCACCATTGATAATAGTTGTACCGTAATACTCACCTTCGCGAATTAGGTAGGTGCTATCTTGAGCAAAAACGCTGGCAGAAAGGCTGATGAAAAATAGGAATGCTAGACAATAAATATGCATAAGTTTTTGTTTATCAGTGTTTAGAAAGCTTTAGATGCTTGGAAGTAAATACTAAAAATGAAAAAGAGGAGGACTTATTTTAATAGTTCAATAATTATACTAAATTTGTATAGTAGATTTTAGTTTATTCACTAATTAACACAATTTTAAATATTAATTCCTAAAACGGAGTTATTGAATCTTTAAAAAATATTAGTTGGAGACTTTTTTGTTTTAACTCTAGATAAGAGCAATAAATCAATTAATATAAAAACGTATAGATATGAAAAAAATGATTCTAAGCACTTTTATTTTTTTAGGGAGTGCAGCTATGATGGTAAGTTGTGGTGGTGGAATGTCTGATGCTGATGTTCAGAAGCAAGCACAAGAAAAATTTGATAAAGAAAAAGCAGCACTGATGGAAGCTGCTGCTGGTGACTGTGATGCAAAGAAGGCTGAGTATGTAAATGTATACTTGGATTCTTTGAGAAGGGCACAGTAAGGAGCATTAAGTTGAAGAGGATTAAATGGAACTAAACTTTGGTTATGAATTCTTTAGGCACGTTTTTTCCTTATAGACTAAATATGGATATGTTATCCTGTAAGAACTCATTTTCT
>JAKVCT010000343.1 GCA_022448995.1 Saprospiraceae bacterium | reverse complement strand
TTTGCGCTGCACTTCGTTAAAAAGCCTCGTGATAGCGGTGCTATCCCTACGTTTTTCGTCTCGTTCAGCATCAAAAATTCTTGTAAATTATTATAAAATTAATTATGTCCACCTACTTAACTAAAAATTTGTTTCAAATTATTCTAATTCTGTTCGTTACTTATTTATCTTATCAAGCACTCTTGAAATAATCATAATTACAAAAAATAATGGATTTAGTCAATATAAAGAAACACTTGGAGCAGTTGAATGAATTTTATCAGCGTTTAGCAGAAAAACCAACAGCTATATCCAAGTTAGAAAAAGACCGTTTTTTGGCATATATCGGTAACCTATATGATGCTTCTTGGCCTGATTCTAAAACTATAGAATCTACTCCCCAGCTAGAACCAAAAGAAGAAATATCTATGGTGAAGGAAGAACCAAAAGTAGAGCCAGAAATGCCACCTAAACGTCCTAAAACAAAACTATTCTTTAATACAGGAAAGAATGAAAAAACTTCAGAAGTTAAGGCTCCGGAAGCAAAAGAAGTTATTGCTCCAAGTGTAGATAATAAACCTGAAGAAGAACCAAAAGTAGAGGTCAAGAAGCCTGTGACTACTATTATTCGTAAACGTCCTACTATTACATATACTCAACCCAAGGCAGAACCTAAGGAAGCCATTGTCCCAGAGACAAAAGTAGCTGAAGTAGAAGTAAAAATACCCGATCCAATTCCTGAAGCAGTTAAAGAGGTTGTTATTCCAAAACCTGAAGCAGAAGTAGTTAAGACAGAACCTGTAGTGACAACGCCTACATCTAAATCTAAGGTCAAAAAAGATGTTGCGAAAGCTCCTGTAAAAGAAGTAGCGCAAGTTGGCTTTAATGAAGAGTACGAAGAATTATTTATATTCAAAACTGCAACGGATTTATTGCAAAAGTTGGGAGAGAAACCTATTTCTAACTTAGAACACGCTATTGCTATTGGAAAACGCTATCAGTTTGTAGGGCAGTTGTTTGGAGGAGATATGGCCAACTACAGTACTACATTAGATAAGCTAAATAATATGAATACCTTTGATGAAGCTCGTTTGCATATTGAGCAAAATCTAATTGGAAAATATAACTGGATGTCTAGCAAATATAAAGAGCTGGCAAAAGATTTTGTTAAGTTAGTAAGACGTCGTTATTTAAAGTAGTTAGCTACCTAAGTAGATGGATATAGTTAGCTTAATTAAGCCTTTTGAGGGTAACTATACATTAATTGTGGTTAGCCATTTATTTACTCAGTTGTTGATTGTCTTGCTAGGTTGAGAGTATTCTAATAGTATTAGGCTCCAATAATTAGACAAACTATCCTATTCAACGTATAGAATGATTTCTAATTCATGCAAATACTTAATAAAGTTTTATGGGAGGGACGCGGACGCTGGCAAATTGTAGGAGCCAGTGTTGGCGTTTTTGTGGGGTTATTTCTTTTGCTTTTTGCTGTTCAAGTTTATATTGATGCGCAGTCTCTCATGCAAGGAGCAAGAGATGCAAATATTTTAGTTTTGAATAAATCTAGAAAAGCAGCAGAAGACTCTTTTGCACAGCAAGATCTAGAAGACTTGCGAAAACAAAGTTTTTTGGAGGATATAAGTCCTATTTATTCCAATCAGTATACTGCAGCAGTGAGTAGCAATACACTTGGTTTTTATTCCTTACTGTTTTTTCAAACTGTTCCTAATCAATTCTTAGATATAGATACTTCTAGTTTCACATGGAGTGAAGAGGATCCTATAGTACCGGTGCTTATTTCCAGTGATCATCTCAATTTATATAACTATGGTTTTGCCCCTAGTCAAGGCTTACCAACTATTCCAGAAGGAGCCTTAGGTGCAGTGGATTTTAAAATTACAGTCTCAGGAAAGAATAAGAAAAAAGATTTTCAGGGACTTATTTACGGAGTTACTCGCAATGTCAACTCTATTTTAGTACCCAAGTCTTTCATGGACTATACCAATGCAGAGTTTGGTGATGCCGATAAACCTGCTGCTCAGGTAATTGTTTCTGTGGATAATCCCTATAGTGAAACTTTGTTAACCTACTTGGAAGAAGAAAATTTACAAGTGAGTCGCGGAGGGTTGATTGGAGGAGAACTCAGAACTACTTTACAGATTTTAGTGCTGCTAATCATTGTGATTGGTTTAGTAATTATCGGCTTGTCCTTGTTGGTTTTTATATTAAATTTTCAATTATTGATTGCACAAGCACAAGGGGATATTCAACTTCTAATCCAGTTGGGCTATGATGACTGGCGAATTAGTCGGCTATTAGCTAAGAATCTTTTTCGCTTATTTGCTTTGATAGTCTTAGCAGTCTTGGTCTGTTTACCGCTTGTTAAATACTGGATTACAAGTTCATTCTGGACAGAAGGATTCCAAATTTCTTTTTGGGTAAGCTGGCAAGTTTGGCTAACTGCCTTACTTTTTTGTGCTCTTTTTGTTTGGGTTAATCTGAGAAGTATTCAAAAAACTGTACGAAAATTGGCATAATTTGAGTTATTTATTATGTATTATTGTTAGGATTTAATTGTTTTTAAATAACTGGTAATCAATGTTTGATATTTTTACTGAAAAACAATTGTTAGGAATGTGAGTAAACAATAGAGATCAAACCAACTTATACTACATAACATCAATCCCACTACACCAAAATTTCTTAGTAAATGAATCATCTACTTATTCTTAGTACACTTATGGTTTTTGTAACAGTTTCTCAATCAATCGCTCAGATAGGAAAATATGTTAAAGAATCTAAAGAGAAAACAGAGATTATTGAATTATTACCTGACAGAACTTACATGTATACGATCAAGACAGAATGGTCTAGTACTAAGTGTTCGGGAGCATGGAAGGAGCAGGATGGACATGTTTTTTTGAATAGTAAATATCAATTGAACGATTTTGTGGTCAATGAATCTAGAGAGGAAGAAGGAGATGCTAAGGTGCGTATTATGGTTAGGGGCGAAATGAAAGGACAAGCACCCAAAAAAATCCACAAAATTTATATTAATGCTAAGGATAGTATATTCTGTCCGATGGATAGTGAGAGAGTTTTAGCTTTTTATGAAGAAAAGCAGAAAATAAAAACAGGAGGAACTCCCGAGGAACGTGCTAAATTAGCAAAAGCTAGCTTAAAACATTTTTATTGGACAGATCAACCAGCTGAAGTAAACCATATCAAGATCCATTTTGGTAATGATCAATTGATAGAATATGTCCCTGAAGATAAGGATGCTAATAACTTCGAAATTGTAACCAAATTAGCCAAAGATCCTCTTTATCAATATTTTCAGGATGAAGCTTTCTTGTTAAGTAAAAAAAATCTATTGCAATTGGCGAATCAAGAAAGTTTTAAGAAAGTCAAAAAATAAGAATTTTATTTTAGTCTGTATAGTATTTTAAGAATAAGCTTTTGAGTTTAAATCAAACTCAAAAGCTTATTCTTTTGATATAAGATGTAGTATTATTTATTTTTCTATTTAATTTATGTTAAGGTGTTTTTTAGCTGCTCAGAGTTTAGAAAAAAAAACTATTTTTGTCTCCCCAATATTATAAAAATTATCGCAACTACTTAAGCCTAGCTTGATCAGAGAAGTAAGTAATAGGGTAGACAGAGGCTAGGTATAGTTATACACCCATTTCCCAATAGATATGAAAATTATACACTATATAGCTTTAATCGCATTAGCTGTTGATTTATTTTTTGCCTTCCAACTAAATACATCACCTTCTGATACTCATTCCAAACAAGATTTACAAGAACAAAATTCGTCAAAAAGCTTAGCTAGCTTATATGGTACAACTAGAGGAGGAAGCGCTTTATCTAGTTCTTTGGTAGATTTGCAGGATATGGAGCGTAATGCTGAAGTAACTAAATTTATGCCCTTGGCAAAGATTGAGTTACCTGCGCAGACTAAGCACAAGCATATTCTTTCAAAGAAACGTAAAGTACAAAACCACAAGAAGAAACCTAAGACGACGAGTACTGCTCCTAAGAAAAAAACTCCAGTTACGAATTATTCTCAATTCAAGAGTGTGCCTATGGCAGACAGTATAGCTACTTCTGTTATGAGTGATCAGCTAACAGATGCTGCTCATTATGCTAAAAAATGGGGTAAACGTATGGCGAAAAGCGGTCGTTATCATCCTAGTAAGTCTATAACACATTGCAATCGTTTTACGACAGACTTAGTCAATAAAATTTTGGGAGAGGCTAGTCCTTTTGGTCAAGAACTATTAGATTGGTATACTGCCAATGGTCGTTATGGGCGTGCACATGACCAGTATTTGTATTGTGTTGATATGCTGAAACAAGAAAAATACTTTGAGGAGATCACAGGAGAGTCCATTAATGCAAAGTTCGAAAAGGCATGGGAAGCTGCTAATCAAGGTAAATTAGTGATGTTTTTATCTCCACAACAAAAGCGCAAAAGACGCACAGAACCTGGTCATTTCGCAATTGCTGTTCCTAGTGAAAAATTTCGCTCTACACGTGACCGTCAAGGAAATGTTTACTGGGTTGGACGTGTCGTACAAGCAGGTCGTTCTATCTTGGATGGTGACCGTAAATTAACTGGGCGTGGTGGGCATAGCTATTTGAGCAATGCTTGGTCTCCAAGCAAGTTTGGAAATATCCGAGTATTTGTATTCAAAGGAACAGGAAGACCATAAGTTCGTATTTTGTTATGGGAAACTACCTGAAAAGGTAGTCGAAGGAAAATGAAGCTCGATTGATAATTGAGCTTCATTTTTTTATGTGTGCCTAGCATGTTTAACAACTAGTTGGTGAAAGTCCAATACAGACCAGATAGGGGGAACTGTTAG
>JAKVCT010000342.1 GCA_022448995.1 Saprospiraceae bacterium | reverse complement strand
GCTTCGCTGAGCCCTTCGGGGTTTTCGCCTCGTTCAGCATCAAAAACCCTGAAAGGCTCAACGAAGTTAAATCTTGTAAATTATTATAAAATTAATTACGTCCACCTACTTACAAGAAAGTACTTTATTTTTAATGCTTTAATTAACGACAATGATAAAGGTGTTAATAGCAGATGATCACCCAATTTACAGAAAAGGGCTAGTTAATGTCATTCAAGAAGAAGCGGATATGGAGATTGTTGCAGATGTAGGAAATGGAAAGGATGTACTTGATTTGATTCCTGAAAAATCTCCACAAGTGGTCGTATTGGATATTATGATGCCTGGCCTGACGGGGCTTCAGGTTGCTCAAGAAATGAAAAAACGCTCACTTGATTCTAAAATTATAATCTTAACAGCCTATAAAGAAGAAACTGTTTTCAATGAGGCTCTTGATGCTGGTGCCATGGGTTTTGTCTTGAAGGATAATGCAACCAAAGATATTATAAGCTCTATAAAAATGGTAGCAGAAGGTATGATGTATATCAGCCCAGCATTATCTGAATATCTTATTAACAAATCCAATAAACCTCGTTCAAAAAAAGTTGATTTAAAGGGTCTACTCACTGAAACAGAACTTCGGATTCTAGGATTGGTTTCTAATGATTTTACGAGCAAACAAATTGCAAAAAAATTATTTGTGAGTTTGAGTACAGTAGAAAGTCATCGTGCCAATATCTGTAAAAAATTAGAAATAAAAGGAAAAAATTGTTTACTGAAATTCGTTTTACTAAACAGTGAACTCATAGCAGAAATATTAGAGATATAGTCCATGTAGATTCCCAAAAGCCAAGATTAGATTTACGAGCCTTCAAAACTAGGTGGTCAGGAGCTAAAGCTCTTGGCTGACTGTAGTCATCTAAATGATATTTCTCTTAGTCGTAACGCCATAAAGATATTAGTCTATTAAGAATAATTAACAGGACTCAAAAACTTGTATTTAATTGATAGTTAAATTCTGCCTGGAATAATGCTCGAATGGGCACAATATCTCCCCAATTTTAATGCTTGTTCCACCAATATCAATTCCTATTCTGACTTTCATATTATACAATTATTATCGCTTAGTCAATGATTTTCAAATCTCTTAAAGTACTTAAAATAAGTAGACTGGCAAATTATTGAAGAATAAACCACCGATTGTTACTGGTTTTTTGTCTATGTCTTTTGGTTGTCCTGAAATTTTATTTGTGGATGAAGATGAGCCTTCTATTTATTTTTCTTATGATAATCGCCATTAATTATTGTGTTGTTCCCAAAATCCAGATTCTTTCATAAGTTCGCGATAAGCTTCTGTAAATAGCTCCTCTGTTTTTTCATAACCAAAATCTTTAAATGTAAAAAAATGTTGCAGTTCGCCTTGTTCATCTTTGTGGGCGTATTCAATATAATCAAAAGAACCACCTAAGACAGCTATTTGTTTGTTTTCACCTTCTCCCTTTAGGCGATCTATATTTGTATTCTTAATCAGATTGTGTATTCTATTTTTATGAATTCCTAATGAATCATCAATTTCAAATACTTCTAAATTCTTTTGAAGTTTTGCGCTAAAAACATCCCACTTTTTTTTATGAATGATTAACCAAGTACCAGATTCTAAATAAGCAAAGTAACTTGTATACTGATTATCTATGTAGCTTAATTCTTGATAAGAAACGATTCCTGCAAAACCACTAGTCCATATACGCAATATGGTTCCCTCATCTTTATCTGCTAGAATTTCAAGAATAGGTTGCATATCCAAAAGATGAAGTACGGAATCAGGAATAAACTTCTTTGTTTTGTGATCCATTAATTCCTGATAGTCACTGTAAGCACATAAACGTTCTTCTAAGTCTAATTTTTTGAATAAAATATTTTCTAAGATACTCAGGTGAGTATTACAATGATAAGTTGGATTTTGGGATTTCCAAATCTGGATATACTTATCTATTAATTCTAATTTATCGTATATTCTTTCATAATCTGTATTAGTATTTAACACACGCTGTTTATCTTTAATTTTAGTTTCCAATTCTTGTCTATTTTGGTAACTTCTCCAGATGAAAGTTGACAATACAATTATCAATGCCCCAAGAATCAACAGACTAATTTTTGTTATTTTTTGCATTGGTTTATTTATTAAAATGTTGCTCAATAGATAATTCAAACTCCTGTATAGACTGGTAAATCAAACTTCCTTTTTTGATTTCATCCCAGTCAAATTGAATTCTCAATGGATGCTCAGTAAATCTTGAGAATCGTCCATAATCAAAATTGATATATGCTTGAATCGTATAAGAAATTCCTTCTCGTTTTTTACTATTTTCCAAAATATCTAATTTTCCCTTATACAGTTGATAGTCATAATCTAAAAGACTAGGAATTTCACCAAGTGGTAACTCAGTTATTTCTTTTGTATCTATCTGTAAGATTTCTACTCCATTTTCAGTATAATCATAATGAACTCTTTTAATCTTTATAATACCATTGATTGCTCGCAGTACCAATAAACGTCGATAAGGTAAATCAGGATTAATTTCATAAATACGCAGCAAACAATTCTTTTCCAATCCGCCCAATTTTGTACTATCATCCGCAGGGAATTCTATTAGAGGAAACTCATCAACTGCTTGATTAAGCAAGCTTATTTCCTCCATTCTTTCTTTATTATTAGCTATAATTTTGGACAAATCTTGCTCAATATCAAGATCTTCTTTCAAGAATAAATCATTGAGTATGCGTGTGGGAATATCCACATAATGTTTGCTAGATAACTTTCGATTCTTGGATAAGTATTTTTGTAGGATTGCAATTTCTTTCTCTTGGCTCTCTAGATGTTTATGAAATGCTTCTTCCTTTTCTAATTCAGTGAGTTGTTTTCGTTTTTGGAAATTAGAATTATCTAAAATAAAATAGATGATTCCTAAAGCAATATTCAGTATTAAAAATAGAGCTAATAAGTAGGTGGATCTTCTCACTATACTTGTTTTACTTAAACAATAATATTCTCATAAGCTAATTTTTGCCAAAAGATACAAATCATGGGGCATAAAAAAAGACCACTCAAATGAGTAGCCTTTTTCTATAAATTCTATATCAACAAAATTGATAGTTCATTCAGATTAGTCCTTGATAAATGGATAATCTTCTTGAATATAATTGTCTGTAAATAACTCTTCTGCTCCTGGGAAGTCAGATTCCTCAGCAAACTTCATAGCATCATCAATCTCCGTTTTTACTTCAGCTTTGATCTCACTGATCTCATCCTCAGATAAGAAACCATGATCTAAGATCTTACGCTCAATCACCTTAACTGGATCACGATCCTTGTATGCTTTCTCCTCATCTTTCGTTCTATATTTTGCAGGATCTGACATAGAGTGCCCACGATAACGATAAGACTTGATTTCGATCAACATTGGCCCATTTCCACCACGGATGTACTCTACTGCATCACTGATTTCTCTGTGAATTTCTTCAACATCCATCCCATCAATTTTCTTAGCAGGCATTTCATAGCCAGCACCCAAGGTATATACATCCTTTACGTTAGAGGTACGTTCTACAGAAGTACCCATTGCATACATATTGTTTTCACAAATGAATAAAACAGGTAATTTCCAAGTCATTGCCATGTTGAAAGTCTCATGCAAGATACCTTGACGAGCAGCACCATCACCAAACAAACACAAAGTTACATTATCATTTTCTTTATACTTGTCTGCAAAAGCTAATCCTGCACCAATTCCAATCTGTCCACCAACAATACCATGTCCACCATAGAAGCGTAAGTTTTTGGAGAAGTAGTGCATAGAACCACCCTTTCCTTTCACATTTCCAGTGATTTTACCAAAAAGCTCTGCCATAGCAGCACGTGTAGTGATGCCTCTCGCAATCCCTGCACCATGTACACGGTAAGCTGTTAGCCAAGCATCCTCTGGACGTGTAGCACTAGCTAGTCCTGCATAAATTGCTTCCTGTCCGATACACAAGTGAAGGAAACCTCTAATTTTTTTCTGGTAATACGCAGATTGCGCACGCTCTTCAAACTTACGAATACGTAGCATCAATGTATACCAATCAACATACATTTCCTTAGGAAAAACTTTGATATTTTTATCTAATACTTTAGTCATAAGGCTTTTCTTTTTCTATCAAGAGGACTCATTTTCTAGAAAATGAGCGTTAGTGAATACACTAACTATTAGAAGTCGTTTTATTTCTACCGCTAATATATGCATTTTCTAACATTTTTCTATGTTGCATGTTCAAATTCGAAGTAAATTCATAGAATCCTTCGTAATTCTAGGATTAGTTGAGCACACATAGCTTAGAATTTAGTTTTAGCCCAATCGCTGTTTAGAATTTAGAAGAGTCATCCTCATGTTAGATAAGCTCTTATTACTGACCAATCGCTTCTTTCAATTCCTTGACTGTAGAATCAAAAGAAAAAGCAGGATTTAGTTGATAATAGTTATCAGGATCTGAACAGTAAGGATAGGCAAAAGTAGCATACTCCAAACGATCACTGTCGTGATCAAAAAGCATTAGGATTCCTTTGATTTGCATAGCATTCAAACATTTGACTTTACTAATTTGCTTTGCAGTTTCTATCTGATCTGAAGAAAAAGTTTCTTCCTCAATTTGTGCTATAATATTATTATATTCTATGTCATCCATTGGATAACAACCTTGACCTGTTGCTGCATTTGTATACTGGTGTTCACTAGGCAAGGCTATTGCTTCTCCAGAATGTCCCTGACTGCTACTACTGCTACTACTGCTGCTATGATAAGTGTTTCCACCATGTTCTGTGATAGTAGTAGTGGTTGTCGTAGTAGTGG
>JAKVCT010000341.1 GCA_022448995.1 Saprospiraceae bacterium | reverse complement strand
GCAATTGCACCTTACGATAACAAGGTGTTTTTTTATGATAAAGTTAAGGATGAATGGCGTATGCCTCAATCACAACAAGAACTACTATTCAGTCAAATGGATGTCATCCATAATGATTTCGATCACAATATATGGTTTGTAAAACGTCGTGGCCTTTATTTATGTAAATATGCAAATGGGATAATAGATAGTATTACCATTCCTCTACATCATATTGATAGCTTAGAATCATACGAAACCGAACGGATCAGTGTTATCTGTAAAGATGATGATAATCGTATATGGTTAGGAAGTGGTCATGGTTTTCTATATAGATATGATGGCTCTCAATGGAAAAGTTTTTCTATAAAAGATACGCAATCTTATCTAATGAGCAGCCCAAAAATCTACTATAGTTATTTGGATAATGCAGATAATCTCTGGATTAATACATACAATTTCTCAGTTAATGCACACAATGAACTTATAAAGATAAATACCAGTGAGTTGAAACCGCAGTTCTATAAGTGTGATAATTTTAAATATCCTAGCTTTCTTGATACATCTAAACAACTGATTCCACGCATGTTGATCTTTGAAAATATTATCGAAAAGAATGATGGTAATCTACAAACAAACATGAAAAATCATCTGTATGACTATGACAGATCCAAAAACCAATGGGTTCATAATGAACGTCATCGGGATAGGATTCGCAGTTTGCGTTATGATCCGAAACTAGATTATAGTTATATTTTAGATTATGATGGAATACTTCATACCTACAAATCTGATGATTTTGTTAGCAAACAGCAGCTAATCTCAGATAGGGATGGAGATAATCATCTCTCTATTTTTGACTTTATTATTAGCAAATCAGGGAAAATTTGGATTGCTGCCGAAGGCGCTGTTTATTGTTTTGATAGCACTAGTCATATTATTTATGATGCTTCTAACTCTCCTATCAAAAGAACACCTCGCAGTCTATTTGAGGATAATCAAGGTCGTATTTGGGCAACTACTGATGAGGGAATCACTTACTATTCTGAAGGAAAATGGACAGAGTTCAATAAGGATAATAGTCCAATTTATTGGTTAGCTAATGATCCTGCAGATCAAAAAAGTAATATCGTAGAGGACTCTAAAGGAAATATTTACATCCAATCTATGGGAAAGATCTACCGATGGAATGGACAGCTTTGGCAAAATTACCGAAACTGGAATACTGTGGGAAATAAGATTCCTAGAGCTGGACTTTTTATAGATTCCCAAGACAACTTATGGATCTTAAATGCGGCTCAAGGTATTTATAAATGTAAAGAAAATGACTGTGAAATAATCATAGATAACTTCCAAACGTCATTTCAAGATATACAAGAAGATAAACAAGGACGTATCTGGATTTTCACTAATCACGATGGCTTATTCATTTATGATCCTAAAGGATAAAAAACAAATTTTACTTTTATCGCTGAATACGATTCTTTCCCAAAGGTGCTTTGAGCAAATAATACAAATACTCTGCACTGAGCATCTTTTGGGCGGGAATAAACTGAGCCATTTCCATCGGAAAACGCTGTAAATGTTTTGGATGACTATCATTTTTCAAGCCTGCACCGCCAAAAGTCAACTGAAAAGGATGTTGCTTGAAAAGCTGCTCAAAAAATACTTGTTTTACAGCAAAATCAGTAAAAGGAAAGGCAAAAACAGTCTGTTTCAACTCAAAAACACCTTCCAAAAAGGCTTGACTCGCCAATGTTTGTTCTAGTTGCTGTTTAAGATCTAATTTAAAATACTTGGGATGGTCAATGCTGTGGCTTCCGATACTATGTCCATGATCCAATAATTTTTGGACTTGAGATTGATTCATATAAGGCTGATAATCCATCAAAAATGCCTTAAAATCTAAGTTTAAATCATTAGCCAAATCCTCTAAATATAAATCTTCATGTACCAACTCATCATATTCTACTTGGAGTAAATCTTGCCGATAATTTTCTGGATCTAATTGATATTTCTCACAGATTTTTGTTCGCTGTTGAGCAGCAAATTGCTTGAGTTGATTAATAATCAAACTCACCTTGTAGCGATACATCAAAGCTTGATTATCCAAAAACTTAGAATTGATAAAAAAGGTAGCGGAGATGCCTTTTCGCTCTAAAACAGGTAAGATCACTTCAGAACATTGGCGCAAACCATCGTCAAAACTCAGGTGGAAAACAGGTTTTCGAGGTCTTTTTCCACTTTGATTAATTTGGATGAGTTCATCTAAACTAATTGCCTTGAATTGACGCAACAAATAGTCTAAACTTTGCTCAAACTGCTGCGTATTTTGAACTTGATAAAGCTGATCAATATGCAGACAAGCCTCATTATCAATTACATGATAAAAAGGCAAAAATAGGCGCTGTTGACTTAATTTTTGATAAAAAGATAGTGGAATAACTTGAGCAATCCCTTGCAGAATCTTAATTAGATTTCTTCTCATTTTTTTTGGACTTAGTCATCTCCTTTCCCTTTGAAGAGACTTCATTGATATTAAAAGTTCCTTCGTGTCGAGTACATTTACCATTTAAAATAGCACCACTTTCAATCTGTAAACGATCATAGCTGAGATCTCCTCTTACCTCTGCAGAAGCCTTCAAAAGGACAGACTGGCTGACAGTAATATCTCCCAAGATCTTCCCCTCTGTAATGAGATCAATACAGATTACATCTCCTTCTACATAAGCCGTTTTAGACATTACTAAACGTCCTTTGCAGATCAAGTTCCCATAAATTTTACCTTCCAAACGTGCATGTACATCCATCTTTACATCACCTTCGATTACGGTTCCTGCAGCAATATTACATACATCATTTTGGGGTACTTGTTGTTTCTTATTACTCATATTTATTATTGGTAGTTAAATCTCTAGTTATAGGTACGAAAAGACCACAAGATATAAAAAATAGCTCAAAGTCTGCTTCTTTTACCAAAGGCAAAGAGCATTAGACCCTAAATAACAAAACCTAATGCCCTATAAATCAAAACCTTAGACTACCTTCCAGAAGTATTCTGAAGGAGCACCGTCACAAAATTATTCTGCGTAACTTGATATTGTTGTAATAAATTAGCAATGCGATTAAACTTTTGTGCTATCCCATTTATAGTATTTGCATCTTCTTGGGTAAGAGCAGCACCAGATATTTTCTTTTTTAACAGCTCTTCAAAAACATCTAGATCTTCATCTCTAAATTGTTTCAATTCAGTCAAGAAAGTATTCGCTTCTTCCCAAATATCATGATCATTAAACTTCTTTTTTTCTACTTTTTTATAATAATTAGTAGCTATGTCTGTAGCTTTTCTAAATTGTTTAAAGCTCACTTCTAATTTCTTGATATCATTAGTTTCATTCTTCATTAGAGCTTCTAATTCCTTGGCCATTGTATTGAATGCAGACAATCCAGAGTTAATTCCTAGATTTATCTCATACAAATAATTAATTCCAGCTCTAATCTCATCCACTTTCGCATCCTCTTCAGGATCAACATCCTCCATTTCAATATAATAAGCCTCAGCCAGTTTTTTCATACTCTCATTTACATCCTCTAGCATCTTATCTCCATCCTCGATTCCTTTTTGGTACAAACGACGTGCGTAACGCAAACTTTCTAAACAATACTCACAAGCAAATTTCTCATTGGCTTTCTTCTGATAAACCTTATCTGCATCTTTTTGCAATTCATTTGTCATAAACTTAAGAAGAGCTGTTGATTTTTTCTTTAGATCAAAGTCAACTTCAATATCAGGATAATCTTCCATCGATTTAGCAAGCTGTTTAGCTACCTTCAGATAGTTTTGTTGTCCTTTGGCAATCTCCTCAGCTGTTTTATTGTTATCACAAGTAGTTATATTATATTCTACTTGCAAGTTGGACATATTATTTAATGTATTTTGTACATGCTCTATCATTGCAAAAGCATCTTCTTGATTTTGTTGGTTGATGGTTACTTCTTGTGCGTAACTCGCTGTTCCAAAAACAAGTAGGAACAATAGAATAGAACTTAAACTTCTCATATTATATTAATAATTTAGTCAAAAAAAAAATCTTGGAGATTTGTGTAGTTCTCAGTGTTCTCACAAATCTCCAAGATTATATAAGTAATTGTATAACAAATGATTACTTGTCTTGTTTCGCAAATACTTTCTTCATCAAGTCAGTCAGACGTTTAGCAGGGTTCTGACGAATTGCCCCTTCTTCTTTTTCAATCATATGGAATACGCCATCCATAGCCTTATTCGTTACATGATCATCTAAATCTGTATTTACCTTTTGTACAAATGGAATCTTATTGTAGCGCGTAAATACTTCTGACCATGCTTGGTTAGCTCCAACCTTATTTAATGAATTCTTAATCACTGGATTAAATTTTGAATATAAGGCATTAGAAGTTGTCTTTCTTAAGAAATTAGTACACGCATTCTTCTCTCCCATCAAAATATTCATTGCATCTGTAATTGTCATCTGTGTGATCGCATTAACAAAAATATCTTTGGCTCCTACCGCAGCATCTTCAGCTGCACGATTCAATTTCTCAACTGCTTTATCTACTAGTGATCCAGCTCCGACATCACGTAATGTTTTTTCTACTTTTTGCGCTTCTGGTGGGAACAAGACCTTTACTGCAGCATTCTTAAAAAATCCATCTTTTGCCGACAGTATATTTACACCATTTGTTGTTCCTTGTTTCAAAGCCTGCTTTAAACCTTCTGCAATTTGTGCATCTGTTAATTGACTACCTCCTACAGTATTCCCTACTGCTCCGATCACATCCCCTAATTCCTCACAAGAGGTAAAAGAAAAACAACAGATAGCGATCAATAATGCTGATATTTGTTTCCTCATGATATTAATAATTTATTGTGTAATAAGAAGTTTTTGTTTTCTTATTACTGAATTTCTAGTTGAAAAATAGTAAGTAGGTGGACATAATTCATTTTATAATAATTCACAAGATTTTTTGATGCTGAACGAGACGAAAAACGTAGGGAT
>JAKVCT010000340.1 GCA_022448995.1 Saprospiraceae bacterium | reverse complement strand
TTAAGTTTAATTTATCTTTTATTTATTTTTTATTATGTGTTTTTGTTATTTCATTTTTATTTTAATTTTCCTATCTCTATTTCATCCTTTATTTTATTATTATTTAAGGCTAATAATCGTAACTGGCTAAATTTGAATACACTTACTGGAATTTCAGTGAAAGCATTATTATTTAATTCTAAAGTAGTTAAATTATACAGATATTTCACAGCACTTGGCAAGGCAGTTAGATTTCGATTACTGAGTTTCAAGGTAGTTACCGATCGTGTAAATGCCAATAATTCATCACAATCAGGGATTGTTGGGAAAATACTCTCATAGGGACGCTGATAGGTTTCTTCTGTTACCAAACGATGAATCTCTTCTAAATCTATCCAAAAATCAGATAAATCAATTCCTAGTGACTCTTCCAATTCATGTCCCAAAACAACATTATCTGGATTTTCACTCTGTAATAGGCTAATAATCTTATCTCTTTCTGTTTGCATACTTCGATTAATTCTTATATTTGTAGCGTTTGATCGTTCGTTGATTTTTTAATTTTTGCTTTGCAGAGCACTGCGTGGTTAACTGCGTTGAGCCCTTTGGGGTTCTAACAAAAATTGAAAAAATGTTTTTTAGCTACGCTGAGCCCTTCGGGGTTAGCTATGCTGAGCCCTTCGGGGTTAGTAACTGATTGATAATCAATATTTAAAAACTTCAATAATTACATGCTAAAGCATTAAAAATCAGGCAATTAAAGTTGCTTTTCCATCAGCACAACACTATAGACTATGTATTTAGTTCTCTTAATCCTAGCTATCTTACCAGGTTCCTTGATTGCCTTTTGGATATACCGGCAAGACAAACACGCTCCAGAGCCTCATCGCAGATTGGCTTTGTGTTTTTTTTATGGTGTATTAACAACGATTGCTGCTGGAACCTTAGAAGTTCTTGGAAAAAACCTTTTATTAGGTTTACATTCCAATATCTTCCACTTTAGTAAACTAAGTTTTTTACTGATTTACAGCATCATGGTAATTTCTTTGATAGAAGAATTGGTCAAATTTCTAGTTTTACGCTACCATATTTATCCCAAAGAAGATTTTGATGAACCCATTGATGGAATTGTCTATGCAGTGATGATTGGAATGGGATTCGCTACAGCAGAAAATATCCTCTACGTATTTAGCACTAAAAATATAGATCACGCAATGTATATTGCTCTATTAAGAATGTTTACCGCAGTACCAGCACATGCTTCTTTTGCTATTTTAATGGGCTATTTTGTAGGGATGGCTAAATTTGCAAACTATACCCAACGTTTTTCCCTAAAACTAAAAGGATTACTTAGTGCAATTCTTGCCCATGGTTTATACGATTTTTATCTATTTTATGGTAATAGCTCTCCAGATACTCTATGGTTGAGTTATCTAGCATTTGTAGTATTATTGATTGCTGTAATTTTGTCAATGATAATGATCTCAAAACGCAAAAAGGAAGTTTTGACTAAACAAGATTTCAGATCTTCCGTTGATAAGAATGTGAATAAACCGGATATACTTGATTATATGTAAACATTTTCCAGCAACTTTCTTCCCGATAATACACTTTAAAGTTACTAAAAAAAAAAAAAGTCCACAATCCCTGATCCCTGTATTGATAATTTTTAAACAATTTTCAGAACTAAGAGCCTGTCTAAATTTATTCTAAAATGTAATACGAAAGCTCTTTTAACTTTGTTGAGCCTTTCGAGGTTAGCTTTGCTGCATCTATCATAACAAATACACTAATTTTAGACATGCTCTAATATTCATAATTAAACAACTTCATTACGATGAAATTTGAAATCAACTCACGGATTGAAGAGGCATCTACTCTGCCTGCTAGTTTTTACAAAAACCTTGAACTCTACGAAAAAAGCTTAGAGCAAATTTTTGTACCTTCTTGGCAATGGATTGGAGATAGCAATAAAAAAGAAAATAAACATTGTTATCCCTTTGAATTATTATCAGGAAGTCTAAACGAACCTTTACTCCTAAGCAAGGATGCTCAGGGAGAATTACATTGCTTATCCAATGTTTGTACACACCGTGGTAAAATTCTGGTTGAAAAACCAGGCAAACAGCATATGATTAGCTGCGGCTATCATGGGCGATGCTTTCATCTTAATGGGAAATTTCGATCTATGCCTGAGTTTAAACAGGCAGAAAACTTTCCTAGTGAAGCCGATCATTTACCAAGCTTAGCAATCAAACAACTGGGTAACTTATTATTTACATCTCTTAGTCCTCAGGTTAGCTTTGAAACAGTTTTTGCACCGATCATGGATAGAATGTCTTGGTTCAATTTTGATCAGCTACAAGCCAATGCACAAGACTCTGCCGATTATATCATTGATGCACACTGGGCATTATACTGTGACAATTACTTGGAAGGTTTCCATGTTCCGTTTGTACATCCTGGCTTAGGAGAACGACTAAGTTATCAGAATTATCACACTGAAATCTTTGATTACTGTAACCTACAATTAGGTGTAGCAAGTGACAATGCTCCTATTTTTGATATCCCCAAAGATGCAGTAGATTATGGTAAACGTATTCACGCTTATTATTGGTGGATTTTTCCAAATATTATGCTCAACATCTACACTTGGGGGGTCTCTGTTAATGTGGTAGAACCCTTAGGTTATAATAAAACTCGTGTTAAGTTTAGAGCCTATCTTCTGGAAGGACATAGTAGTGAAGAAATTAAAGATTCTACACTCCACGAAACGGAAATGGAAGATGAAGAAGTTGTAATCAGTGTGCAAAAGGGGTTGCAGTCTCGTTTGTATAAGGCTGGTCGTTTTTCACCAAAGCAAGAAAAAGGTGTTCATCATTTTCATAGCCTTTTGGCTAAGTTCCTAAGTCAGTAAAAGTAGAATATATGAAGAGCTGAAAACCACTATTCATCGGATTTTCAGCTCTTTTAATTTATTCCAATTATGTAGTCACCTTGACTGTTATTCCATCTTCAATTTCTTTCAACAATCGCTTAGCATAAACCAAGTTAGGCACAGCTTCACAGATCAAGATCAATGTCTTAGCGGTTTGCTTTAGGAAGAAACGGTGATCGCTCTTAGCTTGTATATATTGCAAAAGAGACTGAAAATGTTCACTCTCAAAAAATGGTGATTTTTGATTGGACAGAAAATAACATTTGAGTTTTCTCTTTCTTAACGAAACACGCTCAAAACCTAGTTTCTTAGCAACCCAACGAATCCGAATAGCTTCCAAAAGATTGTGTACAGCTTGAGGTAATTTCCCAAAACGATCCAATAATTCTTTTTGATACTTAGCAATATCGTCTTCTGTATTAACTCGATTCAATTTTTGATACAAAAGCAATCGTTCTTGAATACTCGAAACATATTCATTCGGCAAGAAAATATCCAAGTCAGATTCTACATTCACCTCTCTCACAAACTCATTCTTCTGCTCCAATTCTTCCTTGAATAACTCTTTATATTCATTCTCTTTTAACTCCTGAATCGTCTCAGCTAGAATTTTCTGATACGTCTCATATCCCATATTCATGATAAAACCACTCTGTTCTGCTCCCAGCATATTTCCTGCGCCTCGAATATCTAGATCCTTCATGGCAATATTGAATCCACTCCCCAATTCAGAGAACTGCTCAATAGTGTGCAGACGCTTTCTAGACTCAGGCGTCATCGTTGACATCGGCGGAGTAATCAAATAACAGTAAGCTTTTTTGTTAGAACGACCTACTCGTCCTCGAAGCTGGTGTAAATCACTCAATCCAAAATGATGAGCATTACTAATAATAATAGTATTCGCATTAGGAATATCCAAACCGGTTTCAATAATATTAGTACAGCACAATACTTCATAGTATCCTTTGATAAAATCAAGCAGTGTACGCTCCAATTGAGTAGCATCCATCTGACCATGAGCCACTCCAATATCAATACTTGGACATAAACGCTGCAACATAGCAGCCATATCATTCAAACTCTTTACTCTATTATGCAAGAAAAACACCTGTCCCCCTCTTGACACCTCTCTTTCAATCACCTCCTTGATAAAACGATCATCGAAGGTACGTACCTCTGTGTGAATAGGCTGTCTATTGGGTGGTGCCGTGTTGATAATCGACAAATCACGTGCACCTAGCAATGAAAACTGTAGTGTTCTAGGGATTGGTGTTGCAGTCAGTGTCAATGTATCCACATTTACCTTTCGATTACGTATTTTTTCTTTAGAAGACACACCAAACTTCTGCTCTTCATCAGTGATAAGTAAGCCTAAATCCTTGAATTCTACTTTTTTATTCAAAATGGCATGTGTCCCTATTAGAATATCAATTTTACCCTCCTTAAGCTGCTTATAAATCTGTGTTTTCTCCTTTGTTGTTCTAAAACGATTGATGTATTCTACTTGAATATCAAACTGTTTTAAACGTTTTCGAAAAGTTTGTGCATGTTGTAAAGCCAATATTGTAGTTGGCACTAAAATAGCGACCTGTTTACCTGCAACTACCGCTTTGAATGCTGCACGAATTGCAATTTCTGTCTTACCAAAACCTACATCACCACAAATTAGGCGATCCATTGGATAAGGTTTCATCATATCCACCTTGACTGCCTCTGTTGCTTTGGCTTGATCGGGTGTATCTTCATAAATAAAGGAAGCTTCTAACTCATTTTGCAAGTACCCATCCTCTGGAAAAGCGAAACCTTTGGTTGCACGTCGCTGTGCATAGAGTTTAATCAAGTCAAAAGCGAGTTCTTTGATCTTTTTCTTCGTTTTTTTCTTGGTATTTGCCCAAGTTTGAGTGCCCAGCTTATGCATTTTGGGTGGATTACCATCCTTACCCACATATTTGGAGATCTTGTGTAGAGAATGCACACTCACATAGAGTAAATCACCACCTTGATAAACCCACTCGTAAGGTTCACTCGAAGGTGCTTCCAATGTTGTCATGATGGTTTTGTCGACAAAATTTATTTTATTAGCGTCATTCGACATGGTTTTGAGTTGTGAGCG
>JAKVCT010000034.1 GCA_022448995.1 Saprospiraceae bacterium | reverse complement strand
ACATTTATCTTTAGGAACAGATTTTTAATCACAAAAACTTTCTTAGTTTTGTTGGATGATTATTAGAAACCTCGTAAGTTTTAAAACCTACGGGGTTTCTAGTAGTTAGCTAATAATAAATTGAAAGGAAAGTATAGAATTATGAATAAAAGTATTATTCCGAATCTAATCACTGCTACGAATTTATTTTGTGGTTGTCTAGTCTTGATCTGTTTATTGAGTGGTAACAATCTAGATTGGGTGCCCTTGCTGATGACAATTGCCTTGTTGTCTGATTATGTCGATGGACTGGTAGCACGTTTACTCAAGGCATATTCTGAGTTGGGCAAACAGTTAGACTCTCTAGCAGATATGGTTTCTTTTGGGGTCATTCCTGGAGTGATGTTGTACTACATGTTAAGTTTAGCTTCAGGGACAGTATTTGATGTAGAAAATAGCGATACATGGATCAATCTCGTGGGCTTCTCTGTGACCATCTTCTCTTGTTTGAGGCTAGCTAAATTTAATTTAGATGATAGACAATCAGACACTTTTATTGGTCTGGGCACGCCTGCTTCAACAATCTTAATTGCGGGAGTTTTAGTAATTGTTATGCGAGATAGTTATGGTTTGAGAGATACCTTACTTAATATTCCGTTATTAGTAGGACTTTCTTTTACGGTTTCTTATCTACTAATAGCAGAATTACCAATGTTTAGCTTCAAATTTAAGCATCTTAAATGGAAGGGAAATGCTATCCGTTTTAGTTTTTTAGCTGTATCTCTAATAGCAGCTTGTTTTTTGCCTTTAGGAGTAGCAGCCAGTTTATGTATTATTTCTTATATTCTTCTGTCTGTAATTTTATGGGTTTTTGGTATTGTCAAATACAAGCGAGAGCACAGAACGAGTACATAATACGCCGTAAATTTTAGCTTGCTCTAAACTTAGCAATTGTTTTTATTGTTCTATAAGAAGTCACAAAATTTAGATTTTCGTCAAAAAAATTAGTAATTTTGTGGCGTAAATCATTCGAGATACATAGAGTACATCACAAAGCGACTACTCTTAATCTTTTTAATATATAATCAAAACAGGTGTTATGCACAGTCAAAACGGTGTTACCATCAAGAAAAACGCGAAACAAGATAGATTCAATGCTCCAGATTATTACGATATTTCTGGTTTGCTAACTGAAGAGCAATTATTGGCTAGAGATATGGTTCGTGATTGGGTAAAGAAAGAAGTAAGTCCAATTATTGAAGATTGCTTTGAGCGTGCGATCTATCCTAAACATTTACTAAGAAGCCTAGGTGCTATTGGTGCTTTAGGACCAAGCCTTC
The DNA here is from genome assembly GCA_022448995.1 of Saprospiraceae bacterium. Classification (GTDB taxonomy): domain Bacteria; phylum Bacteroidota; class Bacteroidia; order Chitinophagales; family Saprospiraceae; genus JAKVCT01. The sequence continues at coordinate 27,031 of JAKVCT010000034.1, read as the reverse complement.
CTGAAAAATACGGTTGTTCAGGAACAGATGAAGTTACCTATGGTATTATGATGCAAGAATTGGAGCGCGGTGACTCAGGAGTTCGTTCAGCAGCTTCTGTTCAGGGCTCATTAGTTATGTATCCAATTTACAAATATGGTACAGAAGAGCAACGCATGAAGTACTTGCCTGGTTTGGCAAGTGGTGAGTTGGTTGGTTGCTTTGGGTTGACAGAGCCAGATCATGGTTCTAATCCTGGTGGAATGATTACAAATATCAAGGAAGATGGTGATCATTATATCCTAAATGGTGCTAAAATGTGGATCACGAATTCACCTATAGCAGATGTAGCTGTAGTTTGGGCAAAGGACGAAACTGGAAAAGTACGTGGTATTATTGTAGATATGGACACTCCTGGTTGTTCTGCACCAGAGATTCATGGTAAACTTTCTTTACGTGCATCTTGTACGGGAGAGTTGGTATTTGAGGATGCTCGTATTCCTAAATCCAACTTACTACCAAACGTGAAAGGTCTAAGAGGTCCTTTATCTTGCTTGACTAAAGCACGTTATGGGATTGCTTGGGGAGCTATTGGAGCAGCTATGGATTGTTATGATTCTGCTTTACGTTACTCTTTAGAGCGTGAGCAATTTGGTAAGCCAATTGCTGGTTTCCAGTTGACACAGAAGAAATTAGCAGAAATGATTACTGAAATTACTAAAGCACAATTGTTAGTTTGGCGTTTAGGTAACTTGATGGATCAGGGTAAAGCAACTCCTGCACAGGTTTCTATGGCAAAGCGTAATAATGTGAAAATCGCTTTAGATATTGCTAGAGAAGCACGTCAAATTCACGGTGGTATGGGTATTACAAATGAGTATCCTTGTATGCGCCACATGATGAACTTGGAAACTGTATTGACGTATGAAGGTACACATGATATTCATTTATTGATCACAGGTATGGATGTAACTGGTTTGAATGCGTTCAAATAGTCTCTCTGCTTAGATTAATAATCGTTATAGATAGGAATTATGCTTTTGGGTGTAATTCCTATTTTTTATTTGTGTACCAGCGTTTGATCACTCAAGCAAATCATAAGAGTTCTGAAGGAACGACAGATTAGTTAGCATTGGGAGTCAGCCCAATGCTAACTAATCTATTGAGCTTGCAAGCGAATATATTGCGATAAAACTTTATGCAAAGATGAATACGCAAAAATCAGGTAACAATAGAAAAAGATAGTCGGAATAAGACCCAAATGGGTTAAAATGAGAAATGGAGCATCTTGTCCATCAATGATAAATAGAAGAGTAATAAATGCAATAGCAGCGAACTGAACTATTATACTCAGATAACTAATAAAAAATAGTAAAATTAGAAAAGAGGATAGACCTTTTGAGTAAGGCTCAGCTTTTTTTAGTCGCCGCCACATCAGCATAAAAATAAAATTCAATCCTGTCAAGAATAGAAAAAATAGGTAGACTGTCCACAATTCTACTTCAAGGAAAAGGTCTGAACGATAAGAGGGGGCTTCTAAGAGGTAGACCATTGTGAATAAACAAAATAAGAAAGTACTAATTTGAATAATACCACTTTCAATCTTTGTAATTCTTTTAGAATTTAGATCGCTTTTTAATTCTTGAGCAGATGGCTCACTATCTAAAATATTGTCTTGATTTGAATGCATGGTTTTTATTGCTTAGATAATTTTTGAGACCTCCTAAATTTTATAAAACCTATTACCAGATAAGTATATGCATAAAATTGATAAGTACTCACTAGAATAATGGGAACAATAATCAAATATATAGGCTGAAAATGAAATGTTGTATGCTCTTTTAATATACAAAGTATAGAACTAATTCCATCAATTCCTATGAATAATTCCAATACAGCAACAGTATAAGTAATGAATAAACTGATTATTAATGACATATATAATCCTAAACTGATAGGTATAAATTGTGTTATTCTCATTTTGTATGTTCGCCATAATCGAATAAATATCAAAGGTATAGTAGCAAGGATTAATCCTATAAAAAGAAAATCTAAGGGTGAGCTAGATGATGGTTGTTTAGCCCTGAGTAAATTTAAAAAGAATATTATAATAGATAACCCAACTAATCCATTTACCAACCAAATCAATCGCCTCTCAATATTTAGAATAGCTTTGCTATTCAGATCAATCTGCTTTTTACTTAGATGATGATCAAACACATCTTTAGAATCCATAAGTAAAGTTTGATTAAGAATAAGAGTTCTGAAGTAAAGTTAGATTCCTAGCATTGGGTGTGTCCAATGCCACAAAATACCAATTTTAGCTCTTTGCCACTAATTTTTGAAGCTATCGTATTTTATTTAAATTTGGTTATATAAAGGCTTTTTAAAAACCCTTTTATCTATCAATCACTATTTATTTTAGATAAAAAACTATTAAAATAAGATAAAATATAGATATTAATAAAAAAAAGACTTTGTCGAGCATTTTATTCCCTTAGTCGTATTAAGTTTCAACAACTCAAAAACTAGCCTATACTTGCATTACCCAAGATGTTAAAAATAACCAAATTCGACGAAATCACAAACTTAATACCGACATGAAACAATTAATCACATTCACCCTCAGCTTATGCTTTGTTTGCCTATTTGGCAATGCACAAGCGCAAAAAATGCCCGCAATAGGACAATTAAAAGGAATTGTTATTGATGCGACGAATCAAGAGCCTATCGAGTTTACCACAATTTCTTTAATCAATGCAAAGGATTCTAGCTTGGTAACAGGCGGAATGACCGATGAAAATGGATCTTTTGAAATCAAGGATATTCCTTTTGGAAAATATATTACACAAATAGATTTTATTGGATATACTTCCATTGAGAAAGAAGTGGTAATTAAACCAGATGCCTATGTGGTAGATTTAGAAAAAATCCAATTAGGTGTCGCTAGCGAATTATTGAATGAAGCTAAGGTGACTGCTGAAAGACAAATGATGCAGTTAGGTATTGATCGTAAGATTTTTGATGTGGAAAAGAGTCAATTAGCTAAAGGTGGAACTGCATTGGATGTAATGAGAAATACCCCAACTCTAGATGTTGATATGGATGGAAATGTGAGCTTGAGAGGAAGTCAAGGTGTACAAGTTATGATCAATGGTAAACCTTCTGCACTGACAGGAGCAAGCCGCAAAGCAGTGCTTAGACAAATTCCCGCAAGTGCCATTAAGCAGGTAGAAATTATTACCAACCCTTCAGCTAAATATGACCCAGACGGTACTTCTGGTATTATTAATATTGTCTTGAAAAAAAATAAGTTACAAGGTATAAATGGAAATTTATCAGGTTCTATTGGAACTTTAGCCAACAAATACAATCTTTCTGCTGGACTAAATTATCGCAATGATAAAGTAAATATCTATTCAAGTTATAACTTTAATCGTGGGTTGCGTTGGAATTCTAATAATTCTTATCAAATCAACCGTTTATCTACAGGTGATCTTATTTTGGATAGGAACACAACAGGTGAGAATACCAACATGGGGCATTTTGCCAAATTGGGTATGGATTGGTATATCAATCCCAAAAATACCTTATCCTTCTCTGGTTCTATCAGCCCTAATCAAAATAGAGGGAATTCTGAAATTGACTATATTTTTAGAGAAGGTAATACTTCTTCATTCACCAATCGAACACTCAGAAATACGCTGGATAATAGTAATGGAATGGCTTTTGAAGGGAATGTGAATTATACCAGCAACTTCAAGGGAGAGGGACATCAGCTAGAATTTGATGGTACTTATTCTCAATATATGAACGATGCTATTGGAGATTATGATGAGTCTATCTTAGATGAAGCTGGAAATAATACAGGGGCTAATCCATTCCTACAACAAAATACCAGTAACAATCTTTCTCGTATTAGTAATATCAAGCTAGACTACACCTTGCCATTGCCTAAGATCAAAGGGAAGTTTGAAGCAGGCTGGAAAACTACCTTACGTCAAGTAGATAATGAATTTATCTCTAATTTTCAGAATGCAGACGGTGCATGGACTTTAGATACGATGATTTCTAATCACTTCAAGTATAATGAACAAGTACACGCATTGTATGCAACTTATGGACAAAAATTTAAGAAGATTAGTTTTCAAGTTGGGTTGCGTTTAGAGCAAGCACTAACAGGTTCTGAATTGTTGAATACGAACGAAACCTTCCAAAACAATTACTTCAGTTTCTTCCCTAGTGCACATTTGAATTATCAGTTGGCTCAGACCCAACAGTTACAATTGAGCTACAGCCGTAGGATCAACCGACCAGATATTTGGAGCTTGAATCCATTTAGTGATCTTTCTGATCCATTAAATATTGAAACGGGAAATCCTTATCTGAAACCAGAATATATCAATTCTGTAGAACTGAGTCATTCTTTGTATTGGAAGAAAGGTTCTTTGAGCACAAGTGCTTATTTCCGTTATACTACTGATATTATTCGAAGAATGAAGGAACTACAAGATAACGGTGTTTCTCGATTGTATTATACCAACTTTGACCGTTCGGTTTCTTATGGACTAGAGATGGCTACAGGTATCCAAGCTTTCAAATGGTGGCGTATACAAGGAAGCCTGAATCTGTTCTATGTTGAGGAAGATGCCAGTAATCTAAATACAGATTTTGTTAGAGGTTCTTTTGGTGGAAACGTTAGTTTTGGTTCTACCTTTAACTTACCAGCTGATTTTCAGATCCAAATGAATGCTTTTTATCGTATACCGCTACGTGTTGTGATTGGGAATATCTCTGGTTTTGTATGGAGCTCTGTAGGGGTTAGCAAATCTTTCTTAAAAGATAAGTCTTTGACCTTATCCTTACGCTTAGAAGATCCGTTTAATCTACAGAAATTTGCATTCAATCTAGATGACGGAACTTTCCAGCAAGATGGTACATACAACTGGGAATCTAGAATTGCGTGGTTGACCTTAAGTTATGATTTTGGGAAAATGGATATGAAAACACGTCGCAAAATGAGCTCTAGAGGAAACAATGGTGGCGGTGGACGTGGCAATAGTGGTGGCGGACTTTAGGTGTTGTGAATACTAGTAGAGGTAGAGTTCATTGCGAATTGTATTGTACACAAAATCGCTGCTCAATGCCATTCGTAATGAACTCTACTGATAGGTTATCTACTTACTTAAGTAGCAAAAGAGTATTAATTGTTAAAGATATTTAAAACTATTAGCATGGACTTTATTCTTTCAATTATGGGCGAGATTTTGCTTCCGATAATACTTGTTCCCTTGGAATGGATGGGGGTAGTTTTAATCTGGATAGTTCTCAATATATTTGGTTATAGAATCTCAATAGAGAACGTTCATGATCGCTATGGATTTTTATCTGTTTTTTTAGGGGTAATTATGTTAGTTGCCCTTGTGATCTTTAGTTTGTAAGTTTTTAGCTTTATATACTATGAAGTTGTTTAAAAATTAGGTTTAGAGCAGAAATTCAGGGGATTTAACTGCGTTGAAGATAATTTTTAAACAACTTCTATTGATAAATCAAGAAATTAATGCTTATAGTACAAATAATACAACCTAGTTTTCTATGAAAACTTTGAGGGTGTCTAACAACTATCTTTTGCAAGAAGCAAAAGATAGTTGTTAGAATGTCCCATAACAATAAATATAAGGAAGCAATTTGTAATGAATGTAATGGTTTACATTCTAGGTGCTGAATGCAGTGATGCATTCAGCACTTTTTTGTCTCTGAACAAGTAAGTATTAAGATTAGTGTCCCCAAGTCCTTGGTGGTTAATACAGTTAATAAATCAACGAGCGATCAAGCAACAAATACACAAATTTTAGAAATGCTCTTATTCGCTCTAAAAAATACCTTGTATTTGACTAAAATTTCTAAGCTAAAATCTAAAATTAGCTTTGCTGAGCGCTTCGCAGTTTATTTTTCTTCCTACTAAATCAAATTCTCAAACCATTTTATAGAGACAAAACAGATTAAAAGACTAATTTAGCCTAAAATTTTCTAATAATATATGAGTTATAATCAATTAAAGAACTTGGTAGAAATTGATTCACCAAGTGGCTTTACACACAAGGCGGCTAAATATGTATCTGAAGTATTGAGTGCATATGGCCGAGTACCTAAGTTTACGAATAAAGGAGCGGTTAAATGTGCTTTAGGAGAGAACCCAAGACTTTCGATCGCAGCACATATTGATACTCTAGGGGCTGTAGTTTCACATATCAAATCCGATGGTTCTTTAGAAATTTCTAAGGTGGGAGGATTATCTCTAAACGGTTTTGAGGGAGGCTATTGCCGAATCTACACCTTAGAAAATCAGATTTATACAGGAACACTACTGCTAAATAATCCAGCCGCACATGTCAACAAGGAGCTAAATAGCAAACAGCGCAAGTTAGAAAATATGCATATTCGTTTGGACGAATTGACTACTTCTGCGGCTGAAACTCGTGCCTTAGGTATTGAGGTGGGGGACTTTATTTGCTTTGATACGAATTATCAAGAGTTACCTAGTGGATATATCAAGTCGCGTTTTATGGATAATAAAGCAAGCTGTTATGTATTGTTTGAGGTTGCTCGTCGCCTAAGAGGAAAAAATCTACCTGTTGAGCTATTCTTTTCTAATTATGAAGAAGTTGGGCATGGTGGGACCTGTGGCTATGCCTCTAGTACTGAGGAGCTTTTAGTTTTAGATATGGGGGTTGTAGGAGAGCACCACACAGGCAAAGAAACAACTTGTTCGATTTGTGCAAAAGACGGCGCTGGACCTTATGACTATGAAATGCGAAAAACATTGATACAGTTGGCAAAGAAACATGATATTCCATATTGTGTAGATGTTTACAAATATTATAGCTCTGATGGATCAGCAGCAATGCGTGCAGGGAATGATTTTAGAGTAGCACTAATTGGCCCGGGAGTGTCTGCATCGCATGGTGTGGAGCGCACACACAAGCACGGTATTGAAGCTACTATTGAACTGTGCTTGAAATATATTGAAGATAAATTTGCCTAATTGTGACCAGAACAATAGATCAAATGGGACGAAGTGTGTTGCTAAGCACTTCGCCCCAACGAATTATTTCTCTAGTACCTTCTCAAACAGAATTATTATATTCTTTGGGCTTAGGGGATCGCGTTGTGGGGATTACTAAATTTTGTATTCATCCTCAAGACTGGTTCAGATCCAAGACACGTGTGGGAGGTACCAAGCAGGTTAAGTTTGATAAAATTGCCGCTCTAGAACCTGACTTGATCATAGGTAATAAGGAAGAAAATCAGAAGGAAGATATTGAAACCTTAGAGGAGAATTATCCTGTATGGATGTCTGATATTTATGATACCAAGGATGCTTTGGCCATGATCTTAGCATTGGGATGTTTGACACAAACGGAAGACCAAGCTCAGCTTATATGTCAGCGTTTGACTAAGGATTTTGAGGAACTCCAGCGACTAAGCTCCATGAATAATAGACCAAAGGTAGCCTATTTTATTTGGCGAAAGCCCTATATGTTGGCTGCTAACTCTACCTTTATCAATCATATGTTGGCTTTGGCTGGCTTTGGGAATAGTTTTGCACATTTGGAGCGTTATCCTATGATTGACTTGGAGGATTTAGCTAGAGCTAATCCAGATTTTATCTTTTTATCTTCAGAGCCTTATCCTTTCAGAGAAAAACATATTGAGGAACTTCAGCAAATTTGTCCCAATATACCAATAGAATTAGTGGATGGAGAGTTATTTTCTTGGTATGGCAGCCGAATGTTAGAATTTAAGGATTATGTTTTGGTATTGAGAAATAAATTTTCTTTATAATTGCCTTTTTTCTTACAAACTATTAATACACATTTGGGTAGAATCTGATTATGAAGCGTTATTACTTGGTAGCTATTCTTTTATTCCTTGCCGTATTTTTTGAAGTACGTGCACAAACTTATTGGATTTATACCAATGAGAAACATTTTGCTTCTTGGGTTTATGTAATTGGTGGTTTCTTGGTAGGAGTTCTTCCCTTGATCAAATTACCTTCTTTGCCTGCTGCATCTTATTTGACTCCTAGACAGCTGCAGCCTTACACAGTTCCTATCAAACTATTAATTTGGGGAGTATTCATTGTACTTGGAGTACAGGCTTGTAATCAGATATTTCCTAATTATGAACTGCACTACCGGTGGGCAGATATGCTACCAGTTATTCGGATTATGTCTGAACGGTTCTTGGAGGGAGAGGAGGTTTATGCCTACATCCCAGACATTTGGGATGGGATGGAGCCGGTATATCTACCGACCATGTGGCTCCCTTTTGTACCTTCGGTAGCTTGGGACTTTGATATGCGTTGGACAACCTTCTTTTTTATTGTTGCTGGTGGGATGATGGTAAGTGTGCATCCTGCTTGGTCTACTTTCAAAAAACACAGTTTTTGGTCTATTTTGGCATTTATTCCTTTGGGTTGTCTTTTCTTTATTGATATTTTTGCTGTAGGAGATCATCTTCGAGGTCTGACTATGGGCTTGTCGGAGGAAGGCGTAGTTTTTGGATTTCATCTACTCTTAGTTTTTGCTCTAGTCTATCGCAAAATGTGGCTCTTGGCAGTTGCATTATCTTGTTGTGTATTGAGTAGATATGTGATTGTCATCTGGGCAACTATGTATATGGTACATCTTTTTTTATCAGCAGAACGCAAAAAAGCCTTACAAATTATTGGCGTAGGTGCTGTTTTATGTACCTTTTTGATGTGGATAACAGGAGCTTTTGATCAGCTAGATGTTTTCATTGGCTTGCAGGGAGAGTATGTTGATTTGTTAGAAAAGAAGCGATGGGATTATAGTAAGCTGATTAATAGAGCGCTAGGATTTGGGAAGTTTTTTGCTTATGAAGATCTTACCATTATGCATCAGTTATTCTTGGCTTGTACCTTTGCAGTGCCTTTTGTTTGTTTGCTACTTGTGCGGTTATTGCGTAAGTGGGTGAATATGGGTTTCTTTGCATTATGTAGCTTGAAAATTACTCTAGTATTTTTTTATAATCTGTTGATTATTCCTTACGAATATTTATTCTATACTTCTACCTTTATTTCTGTTGGAATCTTGTTTTGTTACTTAAGCCCAGCATTACATCCTAAATCTGATTTAGCAACAGAATAAAATATATAAAATAATCATCCCTTGAAAATTATACTAGAAACCAATCGTTTATATTTCAGAGAATTCAGAATAGAAGATGCACCATATATGTATCAACTCAACATAGATCCTGAAGTAATGCGTTATACAGGTGATAATCCTTTTAAGAATGAGGCAGAGGCACAAGTGTTTTTAACAGATTATATCCAAAACGTTTATCCAATGTATGGATTTGGTCGCTGGGCTGTGATTTTGAAAGAGAGTCAAGAATGGGTTGGCTGGTGTGGTCTGAAAAAAAATGAGCAAAACCAGATAGATATTGGTTTTCGCTTCATGCGTAAGCATTGGGGGAACGGTTATGCTACTGAAGCTGCTCAAGCTTGTATTCAATATGCTTTCAATCAATTAGGATTGATACAAGTGGTTGGGCGAGCAGCGCGAGCCAATCCTGCTTCTATTCGCGTACTCAGTAAACTTGGAATGGAATATTGGAAAGATGCTCCATGTATGGGAATTGAAGACGCTATTTATTATAGGATATCAGCTCTTCAATAAATAGGACCAATACAAACCACCCAAAGGTACAGACCAAGCCATATCTTTGGTAAATGGATAAAATCCAAAAAGGCCTATACGATGTTTAGGATGTAATTGATATTGCAAGTGAAAAGCTCCGCCAACATGTGGTAGAACTGTAGAGTGGCTAAAACTGCGTTCGAAACCAATTTTTTCATTGATTAATTTTCCTTTCGTGATAGCAAAAGTTACTCCTACTGGAATTTCTAGCTTTAAGTTAAATTTGCTAAATCTTATGCCGTAACCTAAATACAATGCAGGAATAATACGCATATCTACATCATCTTGAAGCTGAGTTTGAGCATCAATTTCTCCAGTGAAATTAGCATAAATCTGAACACCGATTCCTATAGTTGGATAATGATTTTCCCATTGACGAAAACTAGCATTAACTCTAGTGTTAGCGCCATAATAAAACACTTCACCTTGTCCAGCTACAGCCCCCAAATCTAATTCTAATCCAATCTTATTGTTGGACTGAGCAAGTAAATTAAGACTAGAAAATAGACTTAAAATAAGTAAAATGCACTTATGTAAATTCGTCATAGTATTATTGATTTAAAGCATAAATTAAACCTTGTTCAAAAGAGATATAATCCGATCGACTATGACCATAGTTGTCCAAAAGTTTAGTTTGCATATTAAAGCTAGCATAATTTCGACTTTTTAGACGTTCATTCATTTCTGCAAAAGAAGCCAACATACTTAGACCTTCCAAGCCCCCCATGGTACTATACAAGGTTTTATTCAGATCTGTATTAGAAGAATTATAATTAGATTCATATTCAAAAATAACTCCCGAGTCATACCAAAAAGAACTTCCTGCAGCAATAAAATTATGAAATGGATTGTTTTGAGTCTCAAATAAAGCAAAATAGGTAAACAAGCCACCATAAGAATGCCCCAATAGGGTTTGTTGAATAGTAGAATCTACAGCATAATTAGTCTTTAGATAAGGATATAATTCTGTACTCAAAAAAGTATAAAACTGTGCTGCTCCACCTGTACTATCTTCTTCCACTTCTGTGGTTAGAGTTGGTGTATAATCACGGTTGCGTTTTTTATCGTTCATGCTTTGACTACCATAACCAACTGCTACAAAAATGACAGGCGGAATTTCATTATTCTTAATTAATTGGTGAATTAAGCCACCAACAGCTTGATATTCATTATCACCATCCAATCCCACTACTAAGGGATAGGTTTTATTACTATCATAATCAGGAGGAAGACTAAGATAGAGCTTATATTCGTCTTGAACTGCTTGAGAATATAAGGTGAAAAATTGAAAATCTTCATCATCTAGAGTAGGGCGTTTTTTACAAGACGAGCAAACCAACAGTCCAAATAGTAATAAACTGACTAAACTTGTGGGCGTATATAGATATTTAGGCATAGGTATGGGATTAAATGAAACTTGGTCTTCCTTAATACTTTATGTATTTTTGTCCCAGTTCCTACAGAAAAATGATTAAAATTATATGATAAATATAACAAAAACTGAAGAAATCTTAAGCAAATGTCCTAATGTACGACTAGCTTTGGTAAAAGCGAAAGTAAAGGTAAAGACAACTGTGGAGGAGTTATCAGAACAGATTGAAAAGACTTGTCAAGAAATTCAGCAGTACTATGAAAATACAGAAGCAATTCGTGCCAATACAGTGATTGCCAATACTCGCAAAGCCTACAAAGCATTGGGGAAAGACCCTAGTCGTTATCGACCATCAGCAGAGGCATTGTTGCGCAGAGTGGTACAGGGCAAAGGTTTATATCAGATCAATAATGTGGTTGATTTATTAAATACAGTGTCTATTCAGACTGGTTTTTCGATTGGAGGTTATGATTTATCAAAAGTTGAAGGAGAAATAGAATTAGCAGTTGGGCAGGAGGACGAACCCTATGCTGCTATTGGTAGGGGCAAGCTGAACATTGGTTGTTTACCTGTTTTGCAAGACCGCTTAGGTACTTTTGGATCGCCAACTAGCGATTCTCAACGGACTAGTGTACAGAATTCAACAGAGGATTTCTTGATGGTGTTCTTTGATTTTGCCTCAGATAAGCAAGTGGAAGAGGCCTGTCTATTGGCAGTGAATTTATTAGAAAAGCATGCGGAAGCTACTGAAATTCTAACTCTTTTACTGTAACTTTTTGTCAGGATTTGGCGTAGAGTAGGTGGTTTACTTTCAAACAACTTTAAAGTACAGAATACCTACCCACCATTCTCTTTGATTCAGAACCTAATTGAATACATTTATTGATTATTTAGACCTACTTAATCGAACCTACCTTTTTTAATGAGTAGTTCCTATTCCTCACTAATGGATTATATTATGTCTAATAATATATCTGAGAACACTTGATCAATAATCAGTAGGATAGGGAACTAAAACTAAATTTATATCAAAAAATATGAGATTACGAATCTTAATGTTATGGAGCCTTATGTTTTGCATGGGATGTAGCAGTTGTGGACAAAAGAGCCCAAAAACTGAAAAATTGAGTAAATATGATCCTGTTTATTATCAGGCATTTCCAAAGTATGATAAGGTGGTAGAAACCTATTTTCGAAATTATCCAGATCAAGTAGGGGTCAACAATTATGAGTTTAAATTTGAAAAGCGGGAAAAAGGCTGGTTTGTGGTTAATTTTGATAAAAAAGATGCTACTCAGCTCATTAGTAGTACTTTGTTTTGGTCTGCTGAGGAAAAGCAATATTTAGGATTGACTGGTGATTCTTCTCAAATTTTAGATCCAAAAGCCCTTCTATTTCATCAGCAAACACCTCAAAAACGATATTATAATCAATGTCCTTTATGTGGTTACGAAAAGAGTAATTTGGATTTAATTGAGTTGTTAGGCAAGAAGAAGAAACTATCCAACCAAGATTTGGAGTGTTTGGCAAGAGCTTATTCGCGTGAAGCTACTCGCATGCTAGTGCCTCGTCAAAGTGGGCAACGTTTTGATCAGTTTGATTCTACCTTGACCAAAGGAAGCTATGACGAAAAATACTTGAAAACTTACAAGAAAATGGTCAATAATGCCTTGAAAACATATCAACGTCTCCGAGAACAATACATACACTACAAGACAAGTGTTGGTAGTATCCAAATTAAATATCCTAATGAACATGTTGCTCATTATTATGAGGCAATGATTATAGGGGAGGAAGAGATGGCAGCTGAGTTCCTGCAAGATAATCTATATAATACTGCTACCTTAGAAATTGCTAAAAACTACTTGCGTTCTTGTCAACCCAATGCAATTTTATTTACAGTTGGAGATAATGACACCTATCCATTATTGTATGTGCAGGAAAAGCAGAATTTCCGCAAGGATGTAACAATTATTAACAGCAGTTTAGCCAATTTGGGGAGATATATCAATTACATAACTACTACAGATAAAAATATAAAAAGAGGTTTCTCAATAGAAACCTATCGTTTGGATAACAATGATTACCTAATTGTTAAACAAAATAAAAAACCAATTTACTTCCATATGTATGTCAAGGATTTGCAGAAAAATCCAGAACGTTATATTGTGAAAGAATACACAACAGCTGAAAAAACGGTGCATGCTATTCCAACACATACAATCAATATCACTAGAGATGTGAAACCGATAGATATACATATCACCAATAAGATTTTACTTAAATCAGATCTTTTTGTATTAGATATTATTAATTCTAACTTTCCAGACCGTCCAATTCATTTTACCCTAGGGTATCCTAGAAATAAGTTATGGGATTTGGGCAGCTACTTACGTACAGAAGGCTATACTTATCGTCTGTCCAAAGAGTTGAAAGAGCAGTTTTATAGTATCGACGTAGAACATTTAGCGGATAATATCTACAAGAAACTAGCTTATCCAACTTTGTCGGGAGCAGAGTCTACATATGAAGAATTCAAATACAATAATACCTTAATGTTGTTAGCAATTAATAGCTTGGCAGAACATTACGAGCGCACCTTCCAAACTGATAGTCTTGATCTTTTACTCGATTGGACACATAGTAAATTTCCTATTAAAGCTATTCATTATCAAGCACAGCATCTGAGTTTTGCTAAATATTGCCTGCGAACGCAAGACCAAGAAAATGCGATTACTCATTTTGAGGTTTATGCCAAACGATTGGAAGAGGATTTCTTGAAACTAGATGAGCGTTATGCTGATGATGCTATTCAACATTATCAAGAAAAGCGCTTCTTACAAAATGGTATGCAAATTTTACTTTCTTCTGTTCAAAAAATAGGAATGATAGAGTTAGAGAATGTATTGAGGACACAGTTAGAACCTTATTTAGAGAAGGAATAAGTCTTTTGTGAGTTAGATTATGTTTTTCTTAAAGTTCTGGTTGTGAGGTTTTTATGTTTTATGTGTGTTAAATATAGCTCTTTTTAGATAGTTTATCTTACTGATGTAAATCAACTTAGTACAAATTTTGAAAAATGTTGAGTACCTTGTTATTCAGCAATCATTTATGATCTTTTGGTTTTGTTTAGTCAAAAAAACAAAAAAAAGAATCTATTAAAGCTTATTTAAGTAGTTACGATTTAACCACAAAAAACGATACGATACCATGAAATTTTATTACGCTCTCTATTTATTATTATTTAGCACATTTAATCTACAGGCACAAAAAGAAATTAAATATGTTTCTCCTCCTACAGTTATGGGAGATAATTATAAGGTTGAGATTCTAGATATTGTAGCAGATAAAGATGAGTGCAAATTAAAACTAAAAGTAAAAAATACAGGGGAGGATTATTTGAGGTTCAATTTTTCCAAAGTTGGATTTGAGTATGCTGGGTTTGGAACCTATTATCCAAGCAAGGGGAAAGATATTATCATTGAACCTGGAAAAATGGTGAGTAAAGTGATTCGTATTGAAGGAGCAAAGTCACGTATGGTGAACTCGTTTACTTTGAAATTAGAAGGTTTACGCTCAGCCAGTGTTCCTCAATACGCTTCTGCAATGAATAATCTGATGTTTTCTGTTGGAAGTGCTTCAGAGGTAGCTTCTAATGAGTTCAAGGTTACAATCTCTGAGGTTAAAGAGAAGAAAGGAACAGTGACGACTAGTGCAGAAGTTAATTATTTAGGAGGAGCTGATAATATAGGTTTGGTAGATCTTACCAAAGTAACTGTATTGGATGCCAATGGGGTTTCAGTTGAGCAAAAGATCAGTCCTCAGAAACTGAAAGTACTTGAAACTGGTGAAACTGCGAAGATAAGTTTATCTATTACAAATCCGAGCAAGAGTTATCAATTACAATGGGGAGATACATATCATCATTTGACTTTGGTCGATGTAGTAGTAGATCCAGTTATTGTTTGGGCAGAAGGAACTTCACGTTCATCCAATGTAGTTACTAACAAAACGACAGTTATGAATAACACAACACCAGCTGCGAATAACACAACGCCAGCTGCAAATAACACAACACCGGTTGCTAGTAACACAACGCAAGGAGATTTACAATACTGTCCAATATATACAGGAGCAGGAGATGGTGGACACATAAAGGTTCGGTTTTTTAATACTGAAGGTAAATGTTTCAAATTAGTAGCAAATGGAGTATTACTTGTCCCTGATTATTCTTCTAGTGCAGTGGTTAATCTTACAGGTGGTAAAAAACATCTAGAGTTTCACTTTCCTGATGGTACAGTATATAAAGATAAGATTACACCTGATGGTATTAACTGGGAGGCAGCTTCTTATCGCTTAAAGCAAAAGAAAAATGGCGATTATAACTTAGTGTTGAATATAGGGTCGGTACAAGCTACTCCTGAATCTCAGGCAAGATTGGATCAGCAAATGGCAAAGATGGAAGCTGACCGTAAAGCCAGAGAGGCAGAAAGTGATGCTGCATGGGAAAAGCAAAAAGCAGAATCTGCAGCTAGATTAGAAAAAATGAGATCAGAGTCTGCTTTTGATGATAATAGTTCTCCTACTAATTCTTCAAGTAATTCTATATCAAGTGGTTCTACTAATTCCTCGAGTTCAAATACAGGATCTTTCTCTTCTAGCTCTGGGTCTCAAAAAGTACGCTTGCGAGTAATGACTGCTGGTAGTCCTGTTGCAGGCTGTGAGGTTACTATCAAGATTAAGGGAGTAACTATCGGCAGAGGCAAAACAAATTCTAGTGGTTATGCTGATATTTATACAAATGATCTGATCTCTAGATCAATAGATGTTTATGGAGAAAAAGAAGGAAATAATTGGCATTTGGAAGGTCTAATTACTTTGGATGAAAACTTATATGCAGAAATTGACCCTGCTCAAGCATTAAAATTGATAAATAATAAAATAGAGCAATTAGAAAATTTAGGTTTTTAAGTAATTTTTAATGATGCTCACCGTCCAAGAAGGACACTATGTAATTTTGTCTATCTATTTACGCAGTTAAAAAACTAATTATGAAAAGTTATCTTATAGTATTCTCTTTATTTATATTATCAGGTTCCCTATTTGCTCAGAGTACTGCCGAGGAGCGTATGCGTGCTGCAGAACGTCGTATGGAAGAAGCCCAGGCAAGAATGGATGCAAAAATTCGTGAAATGGATCAAAAAATGAACTCTAGAAATTCCAATCCAGGGAGTAGTTTTGACGATTCTGGCTTTAGTAGTCCCAATGATGATGATGATTTTGGAAGTGGTTTTGGATCCAATATGGATGATATGAAACGCAGAATGGACGAACATCGCGCAAGAATGGACGCAGAAATTGAAGCAGAAAAACGCAATTCACCTTTTGCTAATATAGATCCTAATGCGCCTTTTGTAGCAAGTTCAGGTTCTACGCGCGTTCAGTTGAGAATTTTGAAGGATGGTCAACCTGTGTCCAATTGTGATATTATCGTACAAATTAATGGACAAGAAATTGGGAGAGGGACAAGTGCTTATAGTGGTTATGTAGATATTTATACGGATAACTTGAGCTCTCATTCTATTGATGTTTATGGACGTAAGCCAGGTTATACCTTTACTATGAAAGGTATTATTACACTAGATGGTAATTTGTATGCAGATGTAGATTCTAAATCTAAGATTTCTCGATAATGAAGTAAGCAAATTAAATAGGAAGTATGATAGTTAACTGGTCTTAGTTTCCTACTTAATTTGTGTATCGTTTTATATTTAGTAAGCTGGACAGCTTGACCTTGGGTAAAGAAAATACCCAAGGTTTTTTATTTCAAAAGATCAGGAGTCCCAAAGGGTAGGGCAGAATCGTTAGCCTTGGGTGTAAGCCCAATACTCTAAAAATATTTACTTAAATCAACGTAAATTCAATCTTTTCCTGTACACAAGAACGAGGAACTAAACAAGGAAACAAGCCCAAACGCACACTTGCCATTTTACCCCAATTCATACTTGCCGTAATACCTGGAGGACCATTCAAAGCCAAGCAAATGATTGACTGAATCATCATTTTACCCACCTTTTTGTCTTGATGTTGGATAGCAATACGGATACCTACTTCATTCATATCCTCAATAACCTTAGGATCTAATTTTGGAGCAGCATCCTCATGTATACCATTGATACCTAAATAATTAATGCGTAAATCTTGATATTCAACAGGAAGCATTGACCAAATTTCTTGAGCAGCATCCACAAAAGCTTTTGCCTTGTCATAAGCATAAGGCCAAGAAAAATAAAAGAGATGCTCTGTTAAATAACCTTCCATTTGTCCAATACAAAGCTTCAATTGCTCAGGACGTTTTTTACCTTTTGCACCAGAAACAGCTACTTTGTTTTCTTCTAAGTCTTCCACCTTAATATCTGTCAAATCTACAATTACATCAGGTGTGATATAATGAGCTGGATTATGAATTTCATAGACTAATTGTTCACGTATGGTATTTCGACTGACTTTTCCACCCGTATTAGGGGCTTTAGTTAACACAGCACTTCCATCTTCCTGTACATGTGCGATAGGATAACCCAAAGTTCCAAAAGAATAATCACGCCCAAGCCATTCCGCATAAGAATTTCCACCCGAAGCTTGTCCACCACATTCTATAATATGTCCTATGGTAATTCCACTGGCTAATTTGTTTAAATCTTCATCTGTTAAATTATCTCCTTCCAACTTCCAACCGAATTCATAAGCTAAAATTCCCAAAGCTAAGCAAGGATCAGCTACACGACCTGCCAAGATAATATCTGCGCCTTGTTCCAAAGCATCTAGGATAGCACGTGCACCGACATAGACATTCGCATGAGTTGTCTTGGAGGTTTTAGGATCATAAGCTATGCCTGTTTCGATATGATTCAGTTCAATTCCTTGACTTGGTAAAATTTCTAACTGATCTAATAGATTATCACCTGAAATGCTTGCAATTTTGGCATTGCTAATGCCTTTTTTACGAAGAATTTCAGCAACTTTTTTGGCTGCACTTTGTGGATTTAGTCCACCTGAATTCGTGACAACTTTCATCCCCTTTGCCAAAGTAATTGGATATAAACGAGCAGCATGTAATTCAATATCTCTTGCATATCCCAAATTGGGATCACGTAACTTATCTTTTTGGAGAATAGATAGGGTCAGTTCAGCCAAAGCATCATGCATAAGATAATCAGCAGCATGTTGGTGGGCTACCATTAAAGCACCCATTGGGCTATCTCCATAAAAGCCTTGCGTGCCTGCGATTCGTATAGTTTTATTCATTCTCTAATATAAAGATAGTTTGTGGATTTTTAAGTAAGAGGACAAAAGTAATCGTAGAATAGATTTAGAATGATTTTAGACAGCCACCATAGCTATCAGAAGGAGGACAGGATGGCTAGCTCTGCACCAATAAAAAAATGAAACTCAAAATTTAATTTGGTTTCATTTTTTGAAGTTTACCTTTGTAGACAGTCCCGTATTACCAGACAATTCATCAAAGAATCATTATTTTTTTATAAATACTTGACTGTTTTTCTTTCCATTTTCTAGTATTACTTGCAAGATATAAGCACCTTGAGGCAAATGACCTGTTGATAGAGTTGGGTTATTATTCCAGGAGATAGGAATTTCTTGTCCTTGCAGATTATACAGCAACACTTGATTGATGATTTGTTCTGTCTCTATATTTAAAATATCTTCAGTAGGATTAGGATACAGTTTTATAGAAGAGCTTGGAGCATTTTCTATATTATTAACAGAGGTAATAGAGCTTGGTGGCGTAAATTTACTTACAGCATATGGAGTTACAATCCAAATATTGCCCTGACGATCAAAAAAAGTATTTTCTGCATCATTAGTCTGGTTAAAGGTGATCAGAGGACTAAGCATTGGCCTAGTAATAAAAGATAAATTCTGCCCATCATAGACATAAAATAATCCACTTGAATGAGGAACAGCTAAATTTAATTCTCCATAAGAATCGAAGAAAACAGGATAATCATTTAGGGTTAAATCTTGATAAGCTTCTTGACGAGTAACAGATTCAATGACTAAATCAAAGGTTTGTGCTTGGAAGTAAGTTGGTGAACCAGTGCCACCACCATCTCCAAGAGAAAAAGCATAAGCAGTAGATTTAACTCTAAAGTGTTGTGGATCAATGGCAATACTATATTCGCCCATACTCGTACCTGATGGGTAATCAAAATCAGGATAATCTATAATTTGATTTCCGTTATTCATATGTAAACTGCCATCAAACCACCAAAAATTACCATCTCTAGCTACTTGTGCATAGTAAGAGGTACTATTATTATTAAAAATAGGAAAGGAAACGGTAGAGATAGACCAACTATTATTGATGTATTCCCAAATTGTTCCATCTGTTAGGATTACCCAAACAGTCCCTTGTTTGTTGATTAAAATTTCTGTGGGGGCAGCCATTGAGTCCCAATTTGGACTAGGAATATGTTCTATCCAATTGTTAGCCTGTTGTTCTACTATCTTAAAACTTCCTAGACTATCATAAAGCATAAACCATAGTTGATCAGCAGCATCTACTGCAAAATTAGATCGTTTACCATAAGTAGATGAATTATTTGGGAATATCAAATTTCCATTAGTCTGGTAGTTTATTAGACTAGGACTTGTTGCAACCCAATCATTCCCTACATTTTTATAAAGTTTATCTGCAGAAATTGTGAAAAGTCGATCATCCCAAGTCATTAGATATCTAGGTTTGTGTAGTGTAGAAAAATCTAGGTTTGTATCTTGACTAATCGTCTCTGCCCAAACATTACAAAAGCTATGTTTTTGTTGAAGATCATTGAGTTGAATAATTTGATTACCATGAAATATCCAAGACTCCCCACTAGCATCTTGCCAACTATAAGTAGAACTAGCTAAGTTGTTGTTTAACAAAGCACTATCTACCATCCATTGTCCATTATCATAAGTAGCGATTAAACCCTCGTGGTGATTAATATAAGTCAATTGATTATTAATGACTAAAGTGCTGTGGTCTAGATCATCATCATTTAAATAGCTAAAAGGGGAAGGGCTGTAGTCGAGCTCAGTATCACCTAGATTCATAAACCAAATACCATATTGACTAGTAAAATGCCAAATCTTTCCATCGTGAATTTGCAAACGATCCTTACTAAAATAATTATAATTATCAGGATAAGGAATATTATCTGCTAAATAACTTAGAGAATCATGTTCATATTCAAGCCATGTATCTGTATTGAGATCAAAACTAGCCAAGCGACCATGTGCTACATATAGAATATTATTCGTAGGATCAATGGCAATATCATCTATGTTATAGAAGGTATATGGAACAGTATTGTCATTAACTATTGTCCATGTATTTGTGGTAATATCATATCTAGCGAGATTCTGTCGACCAGCTAACCAAATATTTCCTGTTGGATCAAGAATAGCTTTTGAATCTTTTTTTTGATAAATAGCAGTATAACCACTATGTATAGGAAACACAGTAAATTCATTGTTTTGAGGATTATACTCGTAAACCTGATCTGATTGATGGTCTAATAGTAGCAGATTACCCGAATCTTTTTTCAAAATTTTGGAAAAGAAGTAACCATAAGGTATATCTAAGGGTTGTCGTTCTTTGGTTTGAGGATCTAGTTTAATCAGTTCACCATTTACAATAATCCAAATCGAATTTGTAGTTTCAACTACAGAGCTAACTATTGGATTTCGGAGAAAATGAGTCCATTGATTAGTCGAATATTGTCCAAAAAGGGAATGGCTTGTTATAAATAACAATACAAGAATAAATGTGGTACGCATGATAGTAAATTATTTTTTGTTGAAGTTGTTTAAGAATTAGATTTAATGCAGAAATTCAGATGATTTTGATCAATTTGAGCCTCTTTTTTGAGTGGATAGCAGGGCTATCGGCGATAAAAAAGGTAAAAAAGTGGTCGAAATCAATGGATTTGATGCGGTGAAGATGATTTTTAAACAACTTCGTTTTGATTATTTTGAAACTCAAGGGGCATAGAGCTTTTTTAAATCAACTTCAATTATTATTGATTAGTGTGTAATAATAGTTCGTGTACTTTTTGTAAATAATAGATTATGAACTAGTAAGAAGAGGTATTTTTCAATTTTTGTTAGACCCTCGAAGAGCTCAACGCAGCAAAAAATAAAAAATCAACGAACTATCAGTGTAAGTAAGTTATGTTAAATAGTTGGATCTTTTATTAGACTCTTTAGTGGTTTGACTATTTGATAATTACGGGTTTATGAATATTGTAGATTCTTGAAATTATCAGTTAGTCACTAAAAATATACGAACTATGGGCTCCAATTGAATGATGTGTTACTAGAATAGATTGAATACAAATATCCAGATAATAATGTATTTATTCTGTTGTTGAGTATTGCACACAGGAGAGTACGCTTATGATAATACATAATTGTTTTTGTTTTGTAGAGATTACAGAATCTATAGTTAGAGTGTTGATTTAAAGGAGGGAGTTCAAACCTATATAGATAACTAGCAATAGGTTATACTTTTTATTCTCTGTATGACAAAAAATAATACTATATGTGGTGTAGATGACTGACTACTAGTTTTTTATCAATTAGAGATGCTCCATAAAGCTAAGGCTTTACGGACTATTGTAAAAAGATAGGCTGAATCTATTTAGGGTATAATACTACAAGTACATTTCCTAGCAAAAACTATGCAATAATTAGTTATTTTTCATTTTTTGAACGCGATTTGTACTTTGCCATTCCTCTTAGTTGTGGTTTGGGGCGTTCGAGCATTAGGGAAAGGTGCAATTGTAAGATTTGCCCCATTGAACCAAGCAAAGAAAAGTCAGTAGTATTGTGATATTTATTCAGATCATTAATCAAAGAGTTGCGTTTTTCAGGAACAGATAAGGTATCATCTTGCATACTGTTGAGTAGATCTAACAAACGGAGTTTCTCTAGATTGTATCGTTTTTTGATCAAAATACGTTCTTCGTACATGTACTGGTAGATCGTTTCTGGAGGTAGTTTTTCCAAACAGAATTGGACGATTTTATTGTTTTCCTTGTAGAATTGAGGTAGATAGTGGTTTTTGCGTCCTTCGTAGCAAAGTTGATCAAAATCAATTGCTCGAACACGATATTGTTCCTTATCAAAATCAGGGGTAATATCTACAATGTAGTTATAAGAACGCATATCTCCTAAAAGCATCGTAAAACAACGTTCATTAAATTTGACAAATTCTTTGGCAATACCTTTAGGAAATAAATTGGGAGAATCCATATAACTCTCCAAGAAAACATCCCCTGGAATACCTGGAATATGTTCCTCAACCAAGGTGCTTCCATCTACCAAAAACTCGATTTTATTAGGACTAAGAATATGCTCCAAGTCTAGACCATAAACCCGAGAAGCATCTGCACGTTTTACATAAAAATAGTCATAAATATCATTCAAACTATTGATAATACGTACCCGAAATGGATTGGAATTTCCAAAACGACAATAATCAACTCGATCTAAACGCAGGTGTTTGATCACCATCAGGTCACCTCCCGTTTTTAGTAATGCATAGATCTGAACAAGTGCATTCTCTATTTCATCTTGCATAGATGGACTATATACTACGGTATTCCAGAGGGTGTCTTCCCCATCTACATCATAGAGTGGCATAGCATCGTACCAACCTTTGAGATCATCATAAGTAATCGGAATAGATGCTTCTCTATTATACTTTTTTAGATAATGTCTAAGATTAGTAGAGATATTGAATGCAGGCTTTTTCTTTGATATATGCACAATTATATCGTTTTAAAATTGTGATTAATTGCTTATTTAGAAATAACTAACTGAACAGTATCTAAATTCATCTCAATTTCTAATAGATTCTCTAATCGTTTGCGATCTCGCTCCCTAAAACGTATGGATTTATCTAGCTTGATAGTAACTAATGGGATGGTATCCATACGATGTCCAACGAAATTACCGAGTGTATCTATTATTCGGACACGTTTGATATTATTTTTATTGGAACTAAACTCTTCCACTTCAGGAAATACCATAGAAACTACTTTAGCAACTCTATCATTTTGTTGTTCCTTACTTAGTTTATCCTTCTCTTGATATTGATTAATAATACCGGTTAGCTCTTCGATACGATCTCGCAACTCTGTAATTGCTTCATTCTTTTCGTCTACTACTTTTTCTAGTAGCTCTGGTTCGAAGCCTCTATTTTCGATAGAGCCTAAATATTTACGAAAATCACTACCTTGTTGAATCCTCAAGTCTGCATTCCCAAGGCTATAGTCTTTCAAATCTGATTTATAGATTTTTATTTCTTCTTCTGTCAGTCGATCTCCTGAAAAAATCACTACAACCTGGCTTGGTTTAGCATCATAATCTATCTCATATTTTACCAAATAAGTAGAAGGATGATTCTTATGGAAATCAGTACTTTCAAATTTTTCTTGAACAAAGTACTTTACTCTATTATTAAAAACCTCTTCTTGAATCTGAGTATAAGCGAAATAGGTACTAGGAATAATGGTTACAACAGCCAAGATCAACATGATTGTGCTTACACGTTTTTCATTCTTAGGATCCAAGAATGTTTTCTTAGGGAAGCGTAAAACACGAACAAAAATATAGGTTGTAGTAACAATAAATACTGTATTGATCAAGAATAGAAATAAGGCACCACCCAAAAAGTCCAGCTTGAATTTGGCTAAACCATAACCTACTGTACATAATGGAGGCATAAGTGCGGTTGCGATAGCTACCCCTGGTATTGCATTACCTCGATCTTTCCGCGATCCTGCTACAATTCCAATAATTCCTCCACAAATGGCAATTAATACATCATACAAACTCGGTGCGGTTCGGGCGAGTAGTTCAGGTGTTTCATTATCTAATGGTGATAATAAGAAGTAGATCGTTGCTGCAATGATACTCACTGCAACAGAGACACCTAGATTTCGGATAGAATTTTTGAAGGTTTCTAAATCATTTGTACCAATCGAATAACCCACACCCACAATCGGACCCATGAGTGGGGAGATTAACATGGCACCAATAATGACTGCTGTAGAATTGGTGTTCAAACCAATAGAAGCAATAACAGCAGCAAGTAATAATGCCCAAAGGTTACCTCCTCTAAATTCTATACTCTTTTGGATATTGTCTATCGTTCCTGCTTCATCTGTGTCTAGATGTAAACTAAACAAATCAGATAACCTATACCAAATAGCACCCCAAGTATTTTTTATAAGTTCTCTTAGGGAGGTATTTTGTAGGCTATGTGCTTCGGTGCTTTCTATTTTAGGAGAAGAGAGTTCTTGTTTTTCTTTTTTAGGGACTTTCTCTTCTTTATTCAGATCAGGTTCTTTTTCAGGATTTTGATTGTTTTCCTCTTTCATTAGATATCGTTCGTTTTAGATCGTAGGTTCTATTATGCTGTATACTAATTAATGTCGATCATTTTAAGAGAATTTCAATTATTCGCATTATTACCCAAAACTATTTTTTGAGTTTGATTATCAGTTCTTTCTAGTCTAGAGTAGACTTCCTGTCGTTTAGGTGAAGAACTGACTATAAAATGTTTTTAACTTTTTATACAGACTATTTCCCCAATATACAAACAAATTTTATTTAGCTTATTCATTTACAGCAAAAAAGACTTTGTCTACCCGACAAAGTCTTTCTATAACATCTTACACAAAAGTTATGGTTCATTATGATATTAAAAGTAAGTGGTCAACTAATTCTAAGGCTCTTAGACCTGAGAATAACTATTTTTTGTGACCACGTATTATGTTTATATTTATAAAGATGCAGATACAGATTTCACATCATCTTTAATTATAGGCATTTTTTCTCCAGCTTCATTTACCGAAAACCATTGATCACCTTTTCTAACCTTAGCTATACCATTTGAATCAAAACTGTATGCTTCATCGTACTCAGCTGCTAGGATATTAATACCCTGTTCGTTGATTAATCCCCATTTTCCAGCTACTTGTACAGGTGCCGCACCATTTTGGAAGCTTCCAACCCAATCGAAACGGAATGAAGTAATTTTCTTACCTTGTTTATTGATAAATGACCATTGTCCATTTAGTTTTGCACTAGCATAACCATTTTTGAATAATCGGATCTGATCATATTTTGGTAAACAAATTTCGTGACCAAGTTTATTGACAAAACCATATTTATTACCCAACTGAGTAACTGCTAAACCTTCTTGATAAGAAGATACGATACGAGCACCACTATTTGTTATGGCTTTTTCCGAAGAAGTTGCAGTGATTATTTCTCCTTCATAATTATACTGTACAAATGTTTGTTGTGCTTGCGCATTAAAACCTAAAACCCACACAAGCAAAAACCCGATAAAGAATTTAGATTTGTTAGTCATGATTTTTTGAATTTTAAAATTGTGATATTTAAATATATTTTTATTAATTTTCTATTAAAGCTTGTTGATCAGTGATTCATAATTGATTCATTAGCTTTACGATTACAAACTTAGGGGGTTTTTTGACGTGGGGCAAATCACATCGACCATCAGACAAAAATATCCGACTAAAAATAAAAATGTAGATTGGTCGATAAAAATAGGAACAAGATATTCCTTTTTAAATGAGGCAAGATGAGCGAAGAAAATAGGCTTTGTAGTTTTTATGAAAATATTATTTGGTTAAGGCTGTTTTTTTGAAATATAATTTTTTAGCATAAAAATATGATGTTATCTTTAAGTTTAACAGATTGTTTACAATGAGAAAAAGTCTAAAAATAGGCTGAAAAACATAATATGCTTAAAATGAGCTTTTAGAATTATTGTTCTACAAAAGTTTGTTTGGTGGAATTTTATATTGTTTGGTGTGTTTTTTTTAGATTAAACAGAATTTATGCTAAGATTAACTTTGTATTAAGCTGTATCAAGAGGAGAACTTTTTTAGATTTTTTTGAAGCAAGTATCTCAAGATCTCAGCTAGGTTTAGTCTCTCCAAAGGAAGGGAAATAGCATAAATACTAAACTGATAAGAATTATATCTATACTTAATAACATTAGAATATCTTGGTAATAAGCAGAATCATGCATGGCACCTAATGCTATTTTTGTCAGCCTTAGTAATAGCATAAGCATTGGAAGGATGATCGGAAAACTCAAAATAGCCATTAATGTAGCATTTTGGTTAGCTTTGGACGAAATAGCAGAAATAAAAGTGAAGGTGATAGAAAAGCCCAAGCTACCTAATAATATAGTCGACCAGAATAGAGTATTGTGTTGAATAGGGTTTCCTAAAAAAATACCAAAAGCTCCATACGCTAGACTAATGATAACAACAAGTAGAAGAGTATTGTAAATAATCTTGGATAAGATAATAGCTGAAGGTTTGGCCAAGGTATAGTAGTAGAGTTGTCGTTCCGTGTTTTCTTGGACAAAGCTCTTTGTGATTGCATTGACAGAAGCAAACACTACTACAATCCAAAAAAGTGCACCCCAAACGACTTTCATTTGTTGCAATTTTTCACCAATAGCTGTATATACGACAAAAGTGGAAGAAATAACGTATAATAAGATACCACTAATAGCGTATTTTTGACGCCATTCTAAACTGATTTCTTTCTGTAATAAGTGCCAAGTTTCTCTTAATATCTGCATGAAAATTCTAATAAAGGTCAAAGATTAGCCTTTGCGAAATTAGTAAATATTTAAACATTCCTGCTACTTTTGTTCTTAGTTCGTAAATTTTTAACTTCATTGAAACTCTTCAAGTTTAAATATACCGACTTAAGTTCTTTTGGAGGATGCTTAATTAAAATTAGTGTATCTATTAATATGAGTATAATGTTAACTTCGTTGAGCCTTTCAGAGGCAGCTCTGCGCCAATGAAAGATTTATTTAGAAAATAAAAGA
>JAKVCT010000339.1 GCA_022448995.1 Saprospiraceae bacterium | reverse complement strand
CACCTTTTCTTTTTGCTCTGCCTTTGTACCTCTTGGCACAAGCTCTCGCAGAATGGCAAAAGGTGAGAGAAGAAATATCCATAATACTAAACCACGAAGTGCTCTGCAAAGCAAACCTCCCTAATCACCCATGTAAAATGTACACGATTTTATTTTCTAGATTAGGATTCCCTTTCTTACCATACCTTTCTAAGTAAGTTAGGGATTTCTGTTAAGTCAATATTCTGTATAATTTTACCTTTTTGGGCATACGAAATATTACCTGTTTCTTCAGAAATAATGATTGCTAAAACATTAGCATGTTCTGTACTTCCAACAGCAGCACGGTGCCGCAAACCCAATTTCTGAGGAATATGATTACTCGCAGATATAGGGAGTACACAACTTGCTGCAATAATTGTATTTTCGTCTAAAATCATAGCACCATCGTGCAAAGGACTGTATTTATTAAATATACTCAAAATCAGTGGTGTACTGATTTTGGCATTCATCCGAACACCAGAACTATAATATCCTTCCATATTGAATCCATTGATAGGAAATAGCATCAAAGCGCCTATTTGTTTGTGTTGCATTTGTTCTACCGCTCTAGTAATTGCCCGGATAGCTTCTTCTCTATATGGACTATTTTGATCTTCTGTTTCTTTATTGAGCAAACGTTCCAAGAACTTGAAACGAGCTTGTAAAGAACCTTGTCCTACAAATAAAAGAAAACGCCGAACTTCGGGTTGAAAGAGTATGAGTAAAGCGATAACTCCTACACTAATAAATTGACCTAAGAGTCCTGACAGTAGTGGCATCTCTAGCGTTCCAACCAGCCAATAGATACTGTAGATAAGTAGTAATCCAATAAAGATATTAAATCCTAGACTTCCTCTTAGTAACTTATAAAGTTCAAATAGAATAAAACCCACGATAAGTACATCGAGAAGATCCCAAATAGTAACTGTAAAAAATCCAATTTTGATTAAAAAAAACATATATAATTCAATTGGTAGTAACTAATAAAAAGAACCACAAGTATAATTACACTCTACTTATAGAGTACTTAGATCTTTTTCAAAATATTGTGGAGGTTTCATACCCCCAAACTACAAGCTTGTGTATTGTTAACAAAATGCAAGCTAAGGTGAAAAATAGTTAGAAATGTACTATTTTGCTTAAAACAGTATAAAATTTGTGCAAAGTTATTTTGTGCAGAAAGTAATTTTATTTTATTTTTGGTTCAACTAATAAATAAATAAAAATAAACTTACTTCTTGTAAGAAAAATATATTAAATAAAATAATAACCCTCAATAAACAAAAAAGAGAGTAGTAGTTACAAACAGAATTAAACCATAAAACTTTCCCCATTATAGCTCCTCTCTAGTTTTATCTAAGTTTAACAGTAGGTAGATAAGAGTAATTAGATAGTGTATTTAGAATGATTTTGATCTAATACTCAAAACTGTATAACTTTTTACAAAGATCTGCAAGATTTATAATTTCTATACAAAGATAACCGACTACTTATAAAACAAGATTGATATTCTATTATTATAGTTTATCTATTCCTGTAATTTATTGGAATTGAGTTAACTCAATAATCCACGAAGATTTTAAAGAAATTTTATAAGCAGCTCTCATTTAAAAAGAAACTAGAGCCATATAAATAACAAATAATTAAATACTCCAAAAATATATTTTGAGTCATTATGTTAATAATTCTCAAAATTTTACGGACTAAGATCAACTAAGAAGAGATTGTTAATTAAGGCATTATAAAATACTAATTTCTAATATGAAACATTATATATGAATGTATATGTTATATTTATCTATAATGTTTCTGTCAACCAAATCAGATCCAATGAAGAATATTTACACTATTTGTTTTATTATCCTTACCACACTAGTAAGTACAACTTATGCACAGAGAGGTTTGAGTACATTCCCTCCTGAACCGGAGCTTACACCACCTGCAGCTGATGGTACTATTCGTTGCTACAGTACAGAATATGAATTATATCTTAAGGAGTTGTATCCAGAAAGAGGAAATCGCCAGCAATTTGAGCGATGGATTGCACCTCACATTGAAAAATATAAAAGAGAAGCACAGGAAATGGGAGGTAGAGCTCCTGTTTTAACCATTCCTGTAGTTGTGCATGTGATTCATAATGGTGATGCTGTAGGAACAGGTGAAAATATTAGTGATGCTCAGGTACTTTCTCAGATCCAGGTAATGAATGAAGATTTTCGTAGAATAGCAGGGACACCTGGTTTTAATAATGACCCTGTTGGGGCAGATGTAGAGATTGAATTCTGTATGGCAACCTTAGACCCTTCAGGGAATGCAACAGATGGAATCGACCGAATTAACTATGGAACAGCTTCTTTTAATTCAAATGGAGCTACAGAAGCCATGAAATCCGCTACTCAATGGGATCCTACCTTATATTTGAACATGTGGACAGTACGTTTTGGTGGTGGAATGTCTGGTATTTTGGGCTATGCACAGTTTCCTGATAATTCTGGTTTAGCGGGTTTGAATAATTCAGGGGGAGCTGCTACTACGGATGGAGTTACCATGGCTTTTGGTGCTTTTGGTTCTTCTGCTATAGCTCCCGGCTCATACTCTGCACCTTATGATCTAGGTCGAACAACTACCCATGAGGTTGGTCACTGGCTGGGGCTACGACATATTTGGGGTGATGGTGGTTGTGGTGTAGACGATTTTTGTAATGATACGCCAGCTTCTGATGCTTCTAATGGTGGTTGTCCTAATCATACTTCTTGTGGATCTCAGGATATGGTAGAAAACTATATGGATTATACGAATGATGCTTGTATGAATATCTTCACACAAGATCAAAAAACTCGGATGCGTACAGTAATGTCTGTTTCGCCACGTCGTGTAGAGCTGTCATCCTCTGATCGTTGTGGAGTGGCTGTGCCTACTATAGGTTTTGTGGATGGAACAACAACCGTTCTGACAGAAGGAACCGATTGCTCTTTTCAAACAGTTGTCTTAGATATATCTATATCTACAGCGGCTACAGCTGATGCAACCGTAACGATCAACACGGCTAGTGGTACTGCTACAGATGGAGGATTAGATTATGATGTAACTCCTTCAACACTGATTTTTCCGGCAGGTTTTACTGCAAATCAGCAGATTACAGTACGTATTTATAATGATGCTATTGTAGAAGGTACAGAAAATCTAGTATTGGATTTCAATGTAGCAACTACAGGAGATGCTGTAGCCTCTACAGCTGATGCTGCAGATCACGAAATACAGATTTTGGATGATGATGTTGCACCAAGTGCAGGGGCAGCAGCCCAATTATTAAATGTAGATTTTAATACTAATACTGGAGGTTTTTCTGTAACAGCTGCTGCAGGGTCAGATGGTTACTTAATTGGAAATACGGCTACATCCTCAAGTGGATATTGGTCTACAGATGGATCTAATACCACTTTCTTTGCATATACGAACGATGATAATTGTAATTGTGATAAATCTGAGGATCGTTTAATCTCTCCGTCCTTTGATGCTACAGGTTACACCTCGATGACACTAACCTTTGATCATGCCTTTGCAGATGCTATTGCTGCCGAAACAGGAACAGCTGAGGTTTCTATTGATGGTGGTGTAACTTGGACACCTGTATATACCATGACTAATACAAGTACTGGTTCTAACTTTACTCCTTATACAACACCTTGGGTAAATGGAGTTTCAGTAAATTTAGATGCATATGTAGGTAATCCAGATGTGAGAGTAAGTTTCTTGTACAATGATGGAGGTGCTTGGGCTTATGGTATGGCTATAGATAATGTAGTTGTGGATGCAACCTCAACCTTAGGGGTTCAGACTGCAGATAACACTGCAGCGCCAAGACAGAATACAGTGCCTGGTAATGCAACTATTCATTTTTATGATCCAACTTCAGGTGATGTAATGGGAACGATCAATAACCTTTCGACTTGGGATTATCAGTGTACACAGATGGAGGTTGACCGTGATAACGCTGGAGCAGGTGGAGCTACTGCACCATTTTGGGATGCTGTTGCTGCTAATGAAATTTTAGCTAAAACTTTTTATGTAGATCCTGATAATAATACACCAACAGGTACTTACGAAATTACCCTATACTATACAGAGGCCGAAATTGCAGCCTGGGAAGCAGCTACTGGACAGTCTAGAAGTGATTTGAAAATTATTAAAGTACAAAATAATCCAATTAGTGCAGTAAATGCTGGAAATTATGGGGGATATAATATAGAACTTATTCCTGCTACGCTTGGATCTTTTGGTGGTGATGTTACTTTGACTGCTACTTTCAGTACTGGTTTCTCTGGTTTTGGTGCAGGTAATCCTTCTAACCCTGCTGTTTTGAATCAGCATTTGGTAGAGTTTGAGGGGCAAAAAGTCAATGGAGAGAGCTTGTTAAGTTGGAGAACAGAAAATGAATTAGATGTAGAAAGTTATATTGTTGATCGTTCTACAGATGGAATTACATTTGAGACTTTAGGCGAAGTATCAAGCCAAGGTAATTTAGAGCGAGCTTATTACTCTTTTACTGACGAATATCCTAATAAAGGGGTAAACTATTATAGATTGACACAGAGGTCTTTGAGTGGAAAAGAAATTTATTCTAAGATTATTAGTATAGATTATGGTTGGCATGAAGAACCCACATTGGTGTTTGCTCCAAACCCAGCTAACAAGTATATTGAAATTCGTTTGAACACGAAATATACAGACCCCATCGACTTACAAATTATGGATGTTTTGGGACGTTCATTAGTGAGTTACCAAACAGAAAATGTTTATGAAGGGATGAATAATATTATGTTGAATATTGATGATTTTGCGAAAGGAGTTTATACTGTTCGTATTCAGCAAGGACCTCATATTATTACAAGTAGATTTGTAAAAGAATAAGCTAGAATTATAAAGCTAAACTAAAGTACTAGCCTGATGAAGATATCTTCATCAGGCTATTTTTGGTGTGCCTAGCATGTTTAACAACTAGTTGGTGAAAGTCCAATACAGACCAGATAGGGGGAACTGTTAGCTGATGGCA
>JAKVCT010000338.1 GCA_022448995.1 Saprospiraceae bacterium | reverse complement strand
GACCCCTGTAATACTACTGGTAGACATTGGCCATATATCTACTGCTTTTTCTGCAAATTCTTTTGCCCTTTTTTGAATATAGTTAGTATCCCAATTTGTTAATGTGCCTGTTTTTTTTGCATCACATATAGCTTTGGTCATTGGAATTTTTGTAGACTTTTTCACGTAATGATCGATAATTTTTTTATCCAGTGAAAGGTCTTTTGCTGCAGCATTTATGGTCTTTTCCAAAAGGGTGCAGTTACCGATATTAAAAATATAAATATTACGATCTAATCCGCCGGCAGAAAAACTAGTCCAACTTGGAGCGTCTACATTTTGCGGTAACACGTGCTCCAGTTGCGCCGAATTATGAGTAGGAATTGATGGGTTATCTTTCAAATGAACCTTTTTTAAGAAGTATTTTGCACTAGCATTATCAAACTGCTTTTGAACAATATTCTTCTTAAACGCATTATCACTTACGCGTGAGTCTGACGTGAACTCTCTCGTTATTTTTGCTTCTGTTTGACCATCCTTAACCATTTCAATTGCTTTCTTGAAGGTTTGCTCCGCAGTTCCAGCTGATAAATTTCCAATGGTTATTAGTCTAAATAAATAATTGAGACAAATTGGAGCAATTTTTTCTAAGTATACTGGCTTGTGTTTTAGAGTAATTAGAAAGAATGGTAAGTATACTGTATATCCGATTTCGTTTAATTCTGAACAAGTATATTCGAAATCTCCCGGGTTACCTGTAATACTATGGGAAGTAAATTTTCGGTCTTTATTAGTCCAATCTGCAAAGTATTCTGCGTAATAACTCCAATCACAAAGTATTTGCTCGTGATCAGTGCCTGGTTTAGAAAGCACTTCTTTTATTTTTTTGTATAAGTTCTTTTTCGTAGAATTTTCATAGAATGCCGACCAATATAACCTTAAGTATTCTTGTACATGTATTCTAGACTGGTCGAGGTAACCCACCAGCTCATTCCACTTGTTAATGATTCTATCTTTTTTTATATTATCTGAACCACATAGTTTTATGAGTAAATTTTTGACGAGATCTGATATCGATAGATCTAGACCTCTGTCATTAAGTGATTCGAATAATGAATAGGCATCGATATCATTAGAGACCGTGTTTTCCAGAAAAAGTAATTTTACATGACAATAATAAGTAAAATCGTGTAAATTTTTTAGCTTTGATTTGCCTTCTATGAAATTTTCTAGGACTAATTTAGTAAACTCATACTTTGCTTTTTGAACCCTCCTATTAGGCTCTGTAGCGCCAAAATCTGGAGTTGTCGTAGTAAGCACTTTATCTAAGAATATAGGCTGGTCTTTATTGTTAAGCTCTAAATTGTAGCCACGCCTAGGGCAACCTATTACGTTAGAAGCTATTGCACATATATCAGTAGCATTATCTTTATTATCAGCGTCATCCAGTATTCCATATACAGAGTATTTACTGGGTTCAGCAATGTAATGTCTAGCGATATCTCTTATGACACAGAATAGGGTTACTATTGTGCATAGCCGCTGCTGCCCATCAATTACTTCAAAAAAATTACCATTAGCCGCAAAGTTTTCTTTATTATCCAATATACATCCTAGAAAGTAATCTTCGTTATTTTTCCAAGCTGAATATATGTCATTCCAGAGTTCTCCACGCTCATCTTTAGTCCAAGAATAATCTCGCTGATAAACAGGTACTTTGTATTTTCGCCTGCTATTAATTAAAGTTTCTACAGTTTTAATGGTAGGTTCTAAATCCATAATATTGTTAGATCATTTTTAACTTATTAATTACATTAGTTGGGTCATCTAAATTTGATTACTGTATTCACTTTCTTTCCTTATTACAGTTTCAAGTTTTTTAATACCTAAAGAAAAAGGCTTAGAATTGGACCTTGAAAACTCAAGTAGAGAATTACCTTTGTATTCTTTTTCTCTTACTGTCACCTGATCTGAATTTATCTTATTTTGTGCCATTAGATTATGAATCTCTGCTTCGAGTGCTTCCAAGCGAGCTTTTAATTCACTTACTTCACCAGACATGATTTTTCCTAAGTTGATATAAGGTTATATTTTATTCTGAGTGCTTGAAGGCTTCCCAGTGCTGTTTGTCCATTTTCAGCAGTTTCGCAGAAATCTTGTATTCTTGATAATTCACGCCTGAAAAATTTTCTTTCTAGATTGTATGCACTATCGCTCACGTCACCACCAAAATCTGGTGGTGTTATGATGAAGTCGTGGATAATTGCCAAATCTTTCCCTTTTGCTTTTCTTAGCAGCCGTCCACGGCGCTGTATGAATTGTCTTGGGTTAGTCGAACTAGCAAGTATAAATCCCATTCTTAAGTCTGGTAAGTCGATGCCTTCATCAAGGCATCGAATAGCGACTACGCCGTCGAGAAGACCTTTTCCTAAGTCACTGAGTATCCGTTCTCTTTCTTTCGCCTTTTCTTTAAATGTAAAGTTTCGGATACGAAGTTCGTGTTTTTCTCCCAACAGTTTCGATATGGCCTCTATCTGCCTACTTTCATTATTTGATATCGGATCACTCGTCCGGCCGTCACCACAGTAGAATAAAGCTTTTTGAGGTATTTCACTAAGGTTACTTATTACTTCATCTAGCTTAGTTATTTTATTTTCTGCTCCAGCCATCAATCTAGCACGTTTAATTAGTAAGTAAGTAGCATTATCAGATAGGTCGCCACTACGGCTATAGTTTAGTGCTCGTCCGAGTTGCTCAGTAATACTCTGGTATTCAATTGTCTCCTCATCTGTTAATTCGACGAGGTGTGGATAGTACATATAGTTACAAAGTCTCTTATCTTTGATAGCCTGTTGTAATGAATATTCATATGTGATGCCTCCAAAATAATTAACTAGAGAATCTGTGCCTTCTTCATCGTTATGCCGCTCGGGCGTAGCCGATAACCCTAACCGTAACTTTATATCATCATGCAGTACCTCATTTATTTTTTTGGCTCCTAAATTATGCGCTTCATCTGCTATTAATAGATGCCTAATCTTTTTGATTCTCGTTTTTATTTTCGATTGAAAGACCTCTGATTGATAGGTTTTGTTGGTAGTAACAATAACCATTACCTTATCCAAACCAGTTGATATAGACTGGTATCCGTCGTTTAGCTGATCTTCCCATCTTCTTAGTCCTTCATAGCATCTTATGGCCTTATGATTAAACATGGCTACTTCATCCATCCACTGGTTGCATAAGTTTAGAAAGGGGCAGATTATGATCACTACTAGGGATGGATTCTTTTCTGCTACTCTAGATGCTAATGTTAAGGCAGTTATTGTTTTTCCGGACCCAGTAGCCATGGATAGTATCCCTCGCCCTTTGTTTTTAGCCCAGGATTTAATCGCTTCTTCTTGGTAATCACGAAGTTTTAAAGATGTTGGTGGTTTAAACTTACCTCCGCTATTATGTGGTAAGTTTGTATCTACTGTAACACCTAATGGCGGGTTATTAGGATCTCTATATCGCTCTAGTATTTCAGCTGCAGCTTTTGAAAATTCTAAAACATGAAGGCCCTCAGTTTGGTTATTCCATAGATTATCAAAATCTTTAATTTTTTTAGAGATACGTTCTTTATCATTTTTCCAAGAACAAAAAACTTCTATAGATTCAAAATTTTCTATTAGTCCTCCGGCGGTTTCGTTAGATGAGCCTGAGAAGGCAACACTAAACCCATCTGAATCAGTAAAAATACCTACTTTTTCGTGATAAAGTCCTCTCTTTATTCGTTTTTTAGAATCAACTCTAAGTGCGATACGAATTTCTAGTCTTTTACTGGCTGCCAACCAAGCAAGTGCGTTAAGTGAATCTTTTTCAATACGACTAACTAGTTCTGGGAAACTTTCATTAGTTATTGCTTTTAATACTTCCTCTGGGTCATCAATAGCACGTTGTAATGCGTCGATATCATCGGCTTCAAGATGAGGAGATACCACTAATTGCATCACACCGCCACGAGCTGCAAGACTTGCGACGCCACGAGCTGCAAGAGCTAATCCACTACTTGTAAAATAACCGGCACACCTTTTGTAGTTGTCACATTCAGTTAGGCATGGGGTATAAAAATCCTCTATTAAATTATCAGAATTACTTCTGTAAGATAATTTTAGTTCAAGGCCCGTTAGCATAACATAGTTCTACATTTGAAATACTTTATTAGTAAGCACTAATGTATTGAACCACCAAGCTCTTTAACGATTTGTTCGATCTCCCAAAGATTCGCCCAGTAGTAAGAACCGGTGCCACCTAAGCTCTCTTCATTGACTAGCCAGTGCTCGCTTTTTATATGTTTTTTCCAGCTTTCATGTGAATCGCGCAGCACTTGAATTACTTCGGGCAGTCGCTGGCCTTTAACTGGATAATAATCTTCCGAGGATTCATCCATGTAACGTTTATATTCTATGGTATAAGCTTTAATTCTTGCAGCTAAGCGCTCGTCTAATTTTTCATGTAATTGGTCGAGTACTTTTTGAGCTCTTTCTTTTTCCTCAAAATAGGAGCCCTCATTATTATTTCTAATATATTCCAGCATGGCTGGCATGTTGAGAGCATCGACGCAGTCTAAATGATCCTCATTACTGGCATTAGCGACTGTCAGCAGCAGAACTGTCAGCACTACAAAACCAATAAGAATAGGGAAGAGCGCTCTAAACTTTCGCCCCTTAGAGTAGTACTGTATACCTAGACTTTCAGACATTATTGAGGGCTTCTTTGGTTCTTTATGATTAAACAGCATCAATCTTTTTTCGAATATAGAGATTCCATATCTTTTACATCATTGGTTAATTGCGGCTCGGCTAGTGGGTTTTCCCCAAAGCGATTGCTGGATGGATCACCTGCTTTGCACAGCCAGTAAATGACTGGTATGATACCAATGATAGTAAAAACTAACAGGTACCACCATCCAGAGCGGTTAATATCGTGCATTCTTCTAGCCATGACTGCTAGCGATGGGACCATCACCCCAATTTGAAAAATACTCGCTAGTACAGAGTCATCATATCCTGGAAATGCACCTGATACTGCTTCAATCAGACCTAAGCAAAATCCA
>JAKVCT010000337.1 GCA_022448995.1 Saprospiraceae bacterium | reverse complement strand
AGCGCAAACCTCGAAGAGCTCAACGCAGTTAAAAGGCTGCTTGAATTAAATACAAATTAATTGTGGCTATCTACTTAGATCTGGGGAATAAGAACCAGTCTTTATACGACAGGAATTATTGAATTTCGTATAACTTTACTTATAATTAGCAATCAAACGAGCTTTCATTTGATTAAACTCTTCCTCTGTGATCACTCCCATTTCTTTCAACTCTGCTAATTCCTTCAATTTGTGGACGATTTCAGACGAGTCTGCCTTTGGTTCTTTATTTCCTTTATCCTCTACCTTTGGTTCCTCTACATCTGGAGCAGCTCTAGGCGCTTCATCCTGTTTAGCTTCTGCATCCTTGGCCTCTTCTGCTTTACGTGCCTCTTCCTTTTTCTTTTTGCTATCTTTTTGCTCTTCTCTGATATCCTCTGCTACTTTTTTCCCTTTTTCAAATTGCTCTTCATAATAATTCTTGAACCTAGATGTATCAAAATCTAAGAATGTACCTCCTGTTTCAAAGTGTTTTTTGAACACCTGACCTAAGGCATAAGTAGAAGCACCTGACAATACAGACATAGAAACACCGCCAATCAAAGAACCTACACCTGGTATCATTTTTACCAGAGCATTGGCTCCTACTCTAGATAGACCTGAACCTGTCAAAGATGTAATCAAAGCCTTACCTTCTGTTTCCTTAAAATCTACATTGTATATATTGCTCAATCCTCTGATCATATCTAATTGTACTGCGGCAACAGCTAAGAAATCTGCCACAGGAAAAGGAATAAATCCAGCTCCCATTGACCACATTACATGATTGCGAACGGTACGTTCAGCACGTTTACCAGGATCATTATTATTTGAATTCTTATCATCTTTCATATCTGATACAAATTTTACAGTCTTAAAAACCTTATTAAACATGGTATTCTATTTGTTTTTTTAAAAAAGTTATTTCTAGAGTAATGACCATTCCTCTTATTAAGCATGTATAAGCAAGGAAGGTCAAAAAGAATACTAATGGTATTCACTAAATTTATACAAAATCTGCCATTAGAAAGTTGCTCTAAAAAAAACCTTTCTACTAAACATAATAAAAAATCGTCCAATGTCCATAAATATCCTAAAAAAAATAATATTCCTACTTTTCTTCCTCTCTACTTTAGTTACTTCCAATAGTTTTGGACAAGATGAAAAGGACGAAAACTATGCGTTTATATTTGGTGTAGAATATACCGAAGCGGTCAATTTTTGTAAGACTTTCAAAGATATTATCAAGGCAAGTGCAAAAAAATATGACATTCCACCAGCAGAATTATCTGCTATTATTTTCCCTGAGTTGATTCGCTATTCTCAAGTAAGTAATTTAATTGAAACCACAGCTTTGGAGTATAGTTATGTAAATTATGGGACAGAATATGTAGACTTTTCAATAGGTCGTTTTCAGATGAAACCCTCTTTTATAGAAGGTTTAGAAAAAAAATTAAAAATACAAGAGACTTGGACCTGTGACTTTTCTCACTTATTAGAATATACAAGTAAAGAAATAACAGCACAACGCAAAGAACGTTTGGAGAGAATGAACAATGTGATCTGGCAAATTGAATATTTATGTTGTTTTTATAAAATGATTGAATCTAAATTTATAAACAGTATTTATTGGAAGCCTCAATCTCGAGTTCGTTTTTTAGCAACCGCTTATAATCATGGTTACCAAAAAAAAGATACCGAAATCATGAAATATGCTACAAAACGTTTCTTTCCGAATGGAGCAAACTATCCAGCGGATTATCAATATGCTTATGCAAATGTTGCTTATGATTTTTATACCAAACATGCTTTAAAATTATTTGATGATTCTTTATAGCATTATACTTAAATAATATTCTCACTTAACAAATCCCAAGTAGGACTTTAAACTTACAGAGTTCTGAACCACTAAATAAAATAGCTCTTATGAAAATTGCGAAATATCTGCAGTTGCTATCTCTAGCAACTATGGGCTTTCTATACTCTTGTTCAAGCTCTGAAACCATTCAAACTACCAATTATAAGGTAGAATCTCCTTATGCTAAGCTAGATGAGCCTTTCAATGAGTTTGAACTGGATGTTGTAAAAGGTGATACTTTCCGATTAGATAATGGTACACAACTAATTGTTGATCCGAATGCTTTGGTTGATGCCGAAGGAAAAGCAGTAACAGGAACGGCAACTATACAATACCGTGAGTTTCATGATGCAGTGGATGTATTATACTCAGGAATTCCAATGGATTTCAAAGATAGAAATATGCAAACAGCAGGTATGTTTGAGCTTCGTGCTCAACAAAATGGTAATACCTTGCAAATGGCCGAGGGAAAAGGTATTAAAGTAAAAATGGCTTCTTATGAAGCTGGAACTGATTATAATTTCTTTGCACTAGATGAAGAAAAAGGCTGGGAATTTGT
The DNA here is from genome assembly GCA_022448995.1 of Saprospiraceae bacterium. Classification (GTDB taxonomy): domain Bacteria; phylum Bacteroidota; class Bacteroidia; order Chitinophagales; family Saprospiraceae; genus JAKVCT01. Next base: position 2,659 of record JAKVCT010000337.1, on the reverse strand, counting down.
TGATTATGTCGCTCCAGAAGCCAATGCAGACAAAGAAATTTTGCGCAAAAAAATAGCAAAATTAGAGAAGAAGATGAATAGAAAACAGAAGCCTAAAGAGATGTTTGTTTTTGATTATGCGGCTATTTTAGATGTGGTTTACAAAGACAATTGGTCTGATATTATTGCCAATAAAAATAATCCAACAGTATCCAATAAAGCTAAAAAATATGGATTGTCTTGGTTAGGCATCAGCTATGGAAATTATATCAAATACAAAGGAAATGCTTATATGAGTACCATGATCTTATGGAAAAAGCATTCTAAACGCTCCTTCCCTTCTTGGGTGCGCAAAGGCGAAATTTCTAATTTTAAATTAGAAAAGCAGTATGGCAATATGTACAAGCTAACGGTATCTACTAAAAATGGTTCTAAAACATTCAGTGCTCAGATTGAAGCAGTTATGCCACTCAAATACTTATTTGAAAAGAGTGCTAGCTACTGGAAAAAGAACTGGAAAGAGGGCATGAAAGAGATTGCTAAAGCAGAAGAAAAAATCCGCATTGAATACGAAAAGGAGCAAGCTCGTTTGAAAATGATGGCTGATGTTTATCGTAGCTTCAAGGTTGAAGGATTTGGTATCTATAATTATGATAAATTGATGAAAGAAGAGGACGGAATCTTGATCACTGCTAATTTTGAGATGGAGGGTGTAGATGAATTAAAAGAAGTATTCTGCTTGACAGATGATAATAAAACAGTGATTCAATATCCTCATTCCAATTGGGAAAGTGTAGTACTTTTACCAAATAATGCTGCGCGTTTTGTGAGCATTTTAGGAGATGGCAAAGTTGGAATCTACAGTGCAAAGGCTTATCAAGATATTGATTTTGATCAATTGCGCAACAGTAGTAAACCGACGCACAAATTCGAGTTGGTGAAGGTGCTAGATGCACCTGATTCTAAGGATGCTTTGCGTGCAATCTTAAATAATGAGGTTTAAATTATATATTTCACAGACACCAAAAGACGGGTTGAATAGATGAGCGAGGGATGCGAAATCCCTCGCTTTTTTAAATCACTTCTTGTATTATTTTTCAATTGAGGTTTCCCATCCATCATAATATCCTTGATTTTCAACTGTACATTCCCAAACAGGTAATATAGCTTCATCTACAACATTATAGTTTATTAAGTTTGAACGAGAAACTTGAACCTGATAACAAAACTTTCCCCAATCGTCGTTTCTTTGTTCTTTGATCAATTTGTATCCTTCATCTATAAGCTTCTTAATAAAGTTTTCTTTATCCTTATTTGATTGGAAATATGACCAATGATACACTTCTCTCTCCTTTAATAGAGTGTCACCTTTTTCTTCCAAAACAGAAACAATTCTCCGATTTTGAATGATTTGAAGGTCTCTATTTGATGGATATAAAAAACCATGATAAATATCCCAATTGGAATCCTCTCGTTCCGAAAACTCGTACTCATACTCAGGAAAAGAAGTCATAATTGTATCAATTAATGTATCTACTCCTTCCCTATTAGACTGATAAAAATAAAAGTCTCTCCTGCCATAAGTAGTTAATCTTCCGACAAAACTGGAGTCATATTGCTCAGTTAAACTACTCTCAAGCTTATCTTCAATTTCAAATAAGGTTTTACTTTCTTCATTTGAAGGCATCCCATTTTTTTGTGGAGTTCTGATATATAGATGAAGAACCACTAAGTTTCCTTTATTCAGATATTTTCCTTTATTGAAATAATCAAGATTCAGATAGATTGAACTATAAATATTATCAATATTGACAAAATAAAAATCCCAGTTATCTTTAATCTCTATGTTATTCATTTTTATTATGTTATTTTTCTTTGGCTAGCTACTTAATATATTCTATCAATCACGCAATGCCAATACATTGCGCAAAGCACTCACACTAGTCACTTCCTTCGTTACATTTTTCATTTTGAAGGTATAATTCCGTTGATTTTTGATGCCCAAGGCTTCAAAATCTGCTGCAGCTAAGAAATACTTATTTCCTTTTTTATCAAACAGCAGCAAAGCTGTTTTAGACTTTGGATTGTATGCAATCTGATTGGGAGGAAAAGTCAATACGCTATTCAACTCATAATCCACTAAAGATAGAGATTCAGGATCAATCTTATTACCCTGCTCATCTACATAAGCTGCAATCAACTGTTTCGGATTTTCCAAACGACGAATTTGATCACAATTAAAGACCCCAAAACCATTCACAGCCAACTTTTGCACCATTGGGTTCGACTCGATTGGAGCAACAGGTTCTAGGGTTGGTGGTGTTGGCAATTCCCCCATCGCACGACTCAACATTTTGCGCGTTCCTACACTAGCAGGTAACTGAAACAAAGAGTCATAACGCTCATGCATTTCCTCCAAATGTGCATCAAAATAATCTGCCCATTCTTCCAAGTTCATACATTTTTCTTTGGCAGGCATCAGTACTTTAGAAAAACCTAAGAAATACGCCCAATTTTCTTGTGCATATGTGATACTATCATTAAACACCATTCTACGTTTCTCTAAATCACGATTATAATTCTTCACCATCTTCTGACAAGCAGAAATTTTCTCTTTTTTCTCGTCTTTTTCCAATACAGGAGTAATCTCCATTTTGGTAAAATCTGCTCCACTTTTCAA
>JAKVCT010000336.1 GCA_022448995.1 Saprospiraceae bacterium | reverse complement strand
AAGTTTTTTATAAAAAATTTTCTTTAGACTTGCTTTACTTTGCTGCCCTTCTCTCAAAAGGCGAGTGCAAATATACGGCTCTTTTTGAATTATACAAGCTTTTTAGAATTCTATTTCACCTTTTTTTTATTGCAAAAACATAACCTACTGATTATCATAATCATTACTAAGTAATGTTTTTTTTGCTAATACTAGATCTTCAGGTTTATCAATTCCTATTGTCTCCCAATTAGTTTCGATTAGACCAATTTTATAAGCATTGGCTAACCATCTTAACTGTTCTAAAGACTCTGCTTTTTCCAAATTATGTTGTTTTAATTTACTTATTTTATCAAAAATAGAGGATCGGAAGGCATATAAACCAATGTGTTTATAAAAAGAAAAATACTCTAACCAGTCTTTTTCTGGGATATCTCTAAGAAAAGGGATAGGTTGACGACTAAAATAAATAGCATTTTTAAGATGATCTGTTGTGTTTTCATTAAAAATCACCTTTACTATATTATTATTAAATAGAGATTGGGTAGATTTTATCTTTTTAATTAAAGTTATAATATCTACAGATTGAGTATTAGCAAAAGCTTTAACTAATAAATTAATCTGTTCGGGCTTAATGAAAGGTTCATCTCCCTGCAAATTAACAATAACATGTATATCCTTAGCCTCTAAATTATAAATACATTCTGTTTGTATTTTAGACCATACTTCTGCACAACGATCTGTTCCTGTCTTATGATTTATACTAGTTAACTGAGTTTTTGCTCCAAAGCTAAGAGCATGATCATAAATCTGGGTATGGTCTGTAGCTATAATAACTTCATCAAGTAAAGACTTTTTTGCTTGTTCCCAGACTCGTTGAAGCATTGACTTGCCGTTTATATCTGCCAAAACTTTAGCAGGAAAACGAGAAGAAGCGTAACGAGCAGGTATTATACCTAAACTTTTCATAGATCATTTATTAAAATTTGATTAAAACGCCCTTTCATGAATAGTGATTCTGTATCTTGCATTAGAAAAATAAAATCAAAAGGATTTAGATTTTTTTCTATACCTGTCTACTTCTTGTATATTAATACTAGGTTGTAAGGTCTGAAAAATATCCTTATGTTTGGGCTCTCAAATAAAGTTTTCTACTAAAAAAATTTAAAGTTATTAGAAGAGAGCTCTTTTTGTATCGTTCTTAATCTATTTTCTTATCAATAGCTAGATAATGACAGGGATGACCAAGATTAGAGAAGCATTAAACTGCTTTATTGTTATACATTAAGATATTGAAAAATCTTAATAAAACTTTCCCTGTAAGGCTCAAGAAAAGTAACTACAGAATACTCAATAGAACTAAATATCCAGAATTTCTATATTAGAATCTACCTCTAAGGAGCTTAATAAAGTAACCTTAATTTCTATGGATACTATCCATAGTAAGTAGCTGACAGAATTGAAATTCGGAATAAACTACAGACTATAGACATTGATAGTTCGTTGATTTTTTAATTTTTACTTCGCAGAGTTCTTCAAGGTTCTCACAAAAATCGATTTTTTTTCTTACTAATGGAACAATAGAAAGATTTCATCAAAAAATAAAAAGTATTGTTCTTTATGTATTAGAGATTATAACGTAAAGTTGATCTAAAAAGCACAGAATAACCACTAATCATATATAAATAGAAATGAGCACAAGTACACTTCAACAAAAGAATGCCGGTTTTGGAACAGCACCTGTATTTTTTACTGCAATATCGACGATTCTAGGAGCGATCATGTTTTTGCGTTTTGGTTACGCAGTTGGGCATGTTGGATTCTTGGGAACTATAGCAATTATACTAATTGGTCACGCTGTTACTATTCCTACTGCGATGGCCATAGCAGAAATTGCAACCAACCAAAAGGTAGAGGGAGGAGGAGAATATTATATTATATCCCGTTCTTTTGGGCTAATCATAGGTTCTACGATCGGAATGGCTCTTTATTTATCACAAGCCATTAGTGTTGCCTTTTATATTATGGCTTTTGCCGAAGCCTTTAGTAGTTTGATCGCTTGGTTCCTTGCCAACTATCATGTTCCTGAATTTATAGCTACAGCCTTGGGCTATGCCCAAACGATTAGCGTACCAGCCTTGTTCTTGTTAACTGCAGTAGTACTAACAAAAGGAGCAGATCTAGGAGTAAAAATGCTATACATTGTAGTAGCTACCCTATTTTTTGCTATGATTGCTTTCTTCTTAGGTAGTGGTGTTGTTTTTGATTCTAGTGCCAATCAAGTAGCCAGTGATGTAGGTTTTCAGTGGTCTAATACAATTAGTGAAGGAAGCCGCAATTCCTTTTTTATGGTTTTTGCTATTATATTTCCTGCCTTCACAGGGATGACAGCGGGAGTAGGGCTTTCGGGTGATTTGAAAAACCCAAGTAAATCCATTCCATTAGGAACACTTGCAGGAACTGTATCAGGAATGATTATTTATGTATTCATTGCATGGAAACTTACTTCATCAGCCACTCCTGAAGCATTAGCTGACACAAGCCGCTTGGTAATGGCAGATATTGCATGGCAAGGTTACTGGTTGATTCCAGTTGGACTAGCCGCTGCCACTATTTCTTCAGCTTTGGGTTCATTAATGGTTGCACCAAGAACACTGCAAGCTATAGCAAGAGACGAAATTCTTCCAACTGGAGGAATGAATAAATGGTTAAGTCAGGGGCGTGGTAAAAATGATGAACCCTTTAATGCATCTTTAGTCACGATAATCATCGCATTAGTATTCATAGGTATGGGTGAGATTGATTTTGTAGCTGAATTAATATCTATGTTTTTTATGGTAACATATGGTTCCCTTTGTTTGATTTCCTTTTTACAGCACTTTGCCGCTGACCCATCCTACCGTCCATCATTCCGTTCACGTTGGTATTTATCCTTGATGGGTGCCTTGGCATGCTTTGGTTTGATGTTTCTGATGAATACAATGTATGCTATATTCGCCTTGGTCCTATTATTCCTATTCTACTTTGGGATCAGTGCTTTAAATACAGAAAAGCGAGGGTTGGCAGGTATTTTTCAAGGTGTAATTTTTCAAACTAGTCGCCAAATGCAAGTATTCTTGCAAAAAGCTGATAAAGAACAAGAAGTAGGCTGGCGACCAGCTATCATCTGCATTTCTAGAGACTCCTTTGATCGAATTGCAGCTTTTGATTTGTTAAGATGGATGTCTCAACGTTACGGTTTTGGAACCTATATACACCAAATAGATGGTTATTTATCTAGAGACTCTACAGTTAATGCTGAAGCGATAAAAGAGCGTTTGATAAAAATGGCAGAGGCCTCAGGTAGTAATGTCTATGTAGATACAATGATTACACCTTCTGTTACTTCAGCTATTGCCCAAGTAGTACAGTTTCCTGGTATTTCTGGTAAGCCTAATAATTTACTATTATTAGAATTTGCTAAGTTACATCCATCCAACCTAGATGATATTGTCAATAACTTCCAGCTTATTCATGCTGTCAATTTTGATGTAATGATCTTGGGAACTTCTGAGAGAGGGTTTGGTTTTAAACGAGAGATTCATATCTGGATTACTTCTAATGATTATGAAAATGCTAACTTGATGATTTTAATTGCTTATATTATTATGGGACATCAAGAATGGAAAAACGGATTCATTAAGATTTTTGCACTTTATCCAGAAGAGAAACTGGAAACAGAGAAGAATCGTTTGGCAATGCTAATTCAAACAGGTCGTTTACCTATATCACCTAGTAATATTGAATTGATTCCACGTAAGTTAAATATGGATAATAGAAAGATTATTACCTCTAAATCTAAAAGTGCAGACTTAACTATTTTAGGTTTCCGTTCTGAGTTGGTTAAAAATCAAGGAAAGGATGTATTTTTAGGATATAATGAAATTGGAAATGTATTATTTGTAAATGCAGGTGATCAAAAAGAGATCAAATAAGTACTACAGAATACTAAATATAACCTATTTCTCTCATTACAAAAACCTATAAATTATGAAGAAAATAGCCGTTTTCACATCAGGTGGTGATGCTCCAGGAATGAATGCTTGTATTCGTGCAGTTGTTCGTGCTGGCATACAGCAAGGTATGGAAGTTTGGGGTATTCGTCGTGGTTACAAAGGGATTATTAATAATGATATTGTTCCGCTAAGAAGTAGAGATGTAAGTAATATTATTCACAAAGGTGGAACTATTTTAGGTTCTGCTCGAAGTTCTAGATTCAGAACAACAGAAGGACGTATGTTGGCTTATCAGAATCTAAAATCACACGGAATAGAAGGTATTGTTGCTATTGGTGGTGATGGAACCTTCACAGGAGCTAATGTATTCATGCAAGAATACCAAGACATCAGTATTGTAGGTATACCAGGTACTATTGATAATGATTTATACGGAACAGATTTTACAATAGGTTATGATACAGCTATCAATACAGCAATGGAAGCTATTGATAAAATAAAGGATACTGCTGATGCTCATGACCGTTTATTTTTCATAGAAGTTATGGGTCGTGATGCTGGATTTATTGCTCTTCGGTGTGGAATAGCAACAGGTGCTGAAGCTATTCTCATTCCAGAGACGATTACCTCGATAGACCATTTGGTAGAAGGACTAAAGACACGACAAAAAAATAAATCGAACTCTAGCATAGTTGTAGTAGCTGAAGGAGATGATGCCGGAGGTGCTTTTGATATTGCTAAGACAGTAAAAACCCAAATGCCTGAAGCAGATATACGTGTGACGGTCTTGGGACATTTACAAAGAGGAGGAAATCCAACATGTATGGATCGAGTTTTAGCAAGTCGCTTAGGCATTGCAGCAGTAGAGGCATTAAAAGAAGGAAAGAAAGGAATTATGCTTGGACAAAATGGAAGATTAATTCACCAAGTTCCCTTTGAAAAAGCGATTAAGCACAATCAGGGAGTTAATCCTCATTTACAACAAATTACCGACATACTGAGTAGTTAAGTAAGTGGGTGGATATAACTAGTTATAGAATAATTTAATCAGCCTTTTTGTAGATAGGTTTGCTTCGCAGAGCACTTCGTGGTTCAGTATTAAGCATATTTCTTCTCTCACCT
>JAKVCT010000335.1 GCA_022448995.1 Saprospiraceae bacterium | reverse complement strand
ACGAATATCATTCCTATAAATACTACTGAGATAGAAACAGAGTCTATCTCAAAAGTAGCTCAACCAAACACAGGTCGAATTTCGGATAGTCCACCTGCAGTACATATTTCAATGGAAGAAACTAAGTCAGAAGAAGAAATGGGAGATAAAAATACAGATGACTCTAAAAAAAAGCGATTCAAATTGCCTCGTATACCTATATTAGAGGATAAGTCTGTACTGGATGCTTTTCAGAAATCTAAAAAGGAGCCTACAGACTCTCCTAAACCTCCTACTTCTACACCTAAAAATAGAAATGTAGATAATTTGGCTGATTTAGACTTTTCGATTAAACGGAGTAAAAAACCTGCTAAAGTAATCAATCCTGAATTAGAAAAGTTAGCAGAACAAAGCGTAGAAGAAAACGAAGAAATTATTTCAGAAACTTTGGCTGGTCTTTTGGCCCAACAAGGACAAAAAGAAAAAGCATTGAAAATGTATAAGGCTCTAAGTTTGAAATTTCCTGAAAAAAATCGTTTCTTTGCACAGAAAATTGCCGAGCTAGATCTACCTAATGATCAATAACATGTTAGGGCAACTTTCTATATAAATAAGTTTTCAAGTTTCTTAATCATATATTTTTAACAAACAATGGCAGTATTTTTAACTATTTTGATCGCCTTTATTGCGGTATTGTTGATTCTAATCGTTATGGTTCAGAATCCTAAAGGTGGTGGATTGAACTCAGCATTTGGCGGTAGTAGTGCAGCTAATCAGATTATGGGAGCAGCCAATTCTACAGATATGCTTGAAAAGATTACTTGGGGTTTAGCAAGCGCATTGCTAGCACTAAGCTTGGTAACTGGTATTATGTACAAAAGTGGTAATACAGGTCCTCAAGATAAAGCCGAAATTAACTTAGAGCATGTAGATCTACCCGAATAAATAATAGTAGATTTTCTACATAAGATATATTCAACTACCTCACCCACTCCTTTGGAGTGGGTTTTTTTGTGTCCAATAGCTAGAATATGAGTCCATCAAAAGTCATTTTGGGGGTTCCTCAATATAAGTTTAGTAGAATCCTTAAGAATTTGGTTCCAATTTTAGACAAAAAAAAATTAAATTTGTGCAAAATTCTATCTGATAGTATGTGACACTTTGTTTTTAAGCAAATCTCAAAAGGCTCAATGTGATTAAGAGTATATTGGCAATTATTGAAGTTTTAAGCTATTTGATTCTTGATAATGCCATTATCCACTCTGCAACTATAGGTCTCTAGTTAAGGCCAAAACTCACGAACTAAAGTTAGTACACGCGCTAATTTCAGATGTGTTATGACCCTAAAAGCTAAAAACAGCCATTACCAGCTAAGTAACTAGACACAATTATTTTATCGTTATCTCCAAAGTAGTAGTTCGTTGATTTTTTAATTTTAGCTTCGCTGGGCACTGCATGGTTTCCTTTGCAGAGCCTTTCAGAATTAACTGTGTTGACTAAAAATTGAAGAATATTTTTTAGCTCCGAACTATTATCCAAAGAGCTCTACGAAATAAATAGCATCAGTTGTATTGAACTGATGCTAATATTGATTTTGTCTATCTACTCAGGTAGTACGAAAATTTCATAGACTACAGTTACAAATAAATAGTATCAGACGAAGTTGCAGAGATCAACTCACGTCATTTTTAGAAGCGGCGGCTTCAGTATTAGAAAAATTATATTATAAAATTATGTCGGATATTAAAACTAAAATTGCGGGAATCGGCTATTATGTGCCTGAAAATGTAGTGACCAATTTTGACCTTATGGAGGTGATGGATACTAGTGATGAATGGATTGAAACACGCACAGGAATCAAAGAACGTAGATATGCTACACGCATGAAAGAAACGACTGCAACAATGGGTGTAAAAGCAGCTAAAATTGCAATGGAACGTGCAGGTGTAGGTCCAGAGGATATTGATTTTGTAATTTTTGCAACCTTGAGTCCAGACTATTATTTTCCTGGTTGTGGTGTCTTGGTACAACGTGAATTAGGCCTTGGTAAAATTGGTGCTTTAGATGTTCGCAACCAATGTAGTGGATTTATTTATGGAATGTCTATTGCAGATCAGTTCATCCGCACAGGTACATATAAAAATATCTTGCTAGTTGGTGGTGAAATGCACTCTGCAGGTATTGACTTCAGTACTAGAGGTAGAGGTGTCACCGTAATCTTTGGTGATGGTGCTGGTGCTGTAGTCTTACAACCAACTACAGAAGAAAATAAAGGTATCTTAACAAGTAACTTACACTCTGATGGTCGTTACGCAGAGAAACTAGCATTCATGAATCCAGGTTCTCATGGTGGTGTTTTCACGGGTAAAACTGATATTTTTGATGAAGAAGAGAAGTACGGGAAATTGATGGTCAATGACAAAATGGTAGAAGAAGGTGATCATTATCCAAATATGGAAGGTCCTTTCGTATTCAAAAATGCTGTACGTCGTTTCCCTGAGACGATTTGCGAATCTCTAGAGGCAGCAGGTTATGAGTTGCAAGACTTAGATATGTTAATTCCTCACCAAGCCAATTTACGTATTAGCCAGTTTGTACAAAAAATGTTAGAAATTCCTGATGAGAAGGTCTATAATAACATCCAAAAATACGGTAATACTACAGCCGCTTCTATTCCTATTGCTTTGTGTGAAGCTTGGGAAAAAGGTAAAATCAAGGATGGGGATTTGGTTTGTTTGGCAGCTTTTGGTAGCGGATTTACTTGGGGAAGTGTACTTCTACGTTGGTAGTCTCTAAGGTTTGCCAATATACAATATAATATATTGTAGAGCTTATTATGAGTACTTCCAAACCATACTCTTTTGAGTACAATGAATAGGATTCATAATAAGCTCTAATTTCAAAGAGGGCTAAATGCCCCTTTTTTTTTGTAATGTAATGAAGTAGATAAGTGCCTAGGCTTCTTTATACTCTACCCTACAGCATCTTTTGTCGAATAAGATCACCAGTCTGACCAATTTTTTTAAAAAAATAAAAAATAATTCACGATCTTTGTGGCGCAAAAATTTTGCTAAGAGTACGTCTAAAATTAGTGTATTTATTAATATGAACACAATTTTTGAATAAATTTAGACATGCTCCAAATATTAGCAACTTATTCTTTCCTTATTACATATTATAAATATTATAAGATAATGAATTTTAAGCACATTGTATTAGCAGCTTTACTAGCAGGGCAATCATTTGTTATGAATGCACAAGATAAAGCTCCTGAGAATTGGTTTAACCTTGATCTAAAAGCAGATGGTGTTTTTGGTGTAAGTACAGAAAAAGCATACAAAGAATTATTAAAAGACAAAAAACCCAAGAAAACAATTATTGTTGCTGTAATTGACTCTGGTGTCGATGCAGAACATGAAGATTTGAAAGATGTGATGTGGGTAAATGAGAAAGAAGTGCCAAATAATGGAAAGGATGACGATGGCAATGGTTATATAGATGATGTACATGGTTGGAATTTCATCGGTGGTAAAGATGGCGAAAATGTAGATCACGACACCTATGAATTGACTCGATTATACAAGGAACTAAAAAATAAAAAGCGTTCTGGTAAAGAAGAGAAAAGATTCCAAAAAATTAAGAAAGTTTATGAGTCTAAACGCGATGAGCTAGAACAGCAAAACATGACTGTTAAAGCTATCTTAGATGCATTGACTACCGTAAAGGAACATGTAGGAAAAGACAATTATACAGCAGAAGAGTTGACAGGAATTGAGACGGAAGATGAGAAATTGAAATCAAGCTTGGCAATGATTAACCGGCTATTTCTAAATACTGGTGCTGAAGATTATAAAGAATTGAATACATCGATTAACGAATGGGGAGATTACCTAAAAAATGGTCTAGATTATGGCTATAACGTAGATTTTAACCCTCGTACTATCGTAGGAGATGACTATACAAATGTAGATGATAAAATCTATGGTAATGCGGATGTAGAAGGTCCAGACGCAGGACATGGTACACACGTAGCTGGTATTATTGCAGCAGTGAGAGGTAATGAAGTGGGAATGGATGGTGTTGCTAACAATGTACGTATTATGGGTGTTCGTGCTGTTCCTAACGGAGATGAAAGAGACAAAGATGTTGCTAATGCTATTCGCTATGCTGTAGATAATGGTGCTCAAGTCATTAACATGAGCTTCGGTAAAGGTTATGCATACAATAAAAAAGCAGTAGATGCTGCTATCAAATATGCAGAGAAAAATGATGTTTTGTTGGTACATGCAGCTGGAAACAGCTCTCTAAATATTGATGAAGAGAGTAACTTCCCTACCAAGCGTTATGGTAATGGTAAAAAAACTGCTAAAAACTGGCTTGAAGTAGGTGCATTAAACTGGAAAGATGGTGCAGATTCACCCGCTCCGTTCTCTAACTATGGAAAAGGAACCGTAGATTTATTTGCTCCAGGTGTAGATATTTTCTCTACTATGCCTGATGATAAATACGAAGCATTGAGTGGAACAAGTATGGCTTCTCCTGTAACTGCAGGTGTTGCGGCATTAGTACTTTCTTATTATCCAGAATTGAGTGCAGCTCAGTTAAAAGATATTTTAGTATCTACTGTTGAACCTCTTGAGGAGAAAGTAAAACGTCCTGGTTCGGCAACACCTAATATCCAATTTGAAGAATTGAGTATTACAGGTGGTGTAGTCAATGTCTTCAAAGCCTTAGAAAAAGCAGACAAAACGCAAGGAAAACGCAAATAATAGAATACAGTAATGTTCAGCAGTCCATATATGCACATAAATAATGGACGATTAAAGGTCAATTTTTAGTAAAACAGTATTTCACTAAAAATTGACCTTTTTTATAAAAAAGAGAATTAATTCCACTAAAAAGCAACATAAAGCAATAAATAAGAGTAAACATAGTCTTACGCTCTAGTTATTTTCATTTTTGAATAGAGTTTATTGATTTTTACTCTAGGTAATTTTTGATTTCTTAAGCTGCTCCAAAAATACGGATTTATAATTCTAACTGTAATAAGTAGGTGGACGTAATTAATTTTATAATAATTCACAAGATTTAACTTCGTTGAGCCTTTCAGGGTTTTTGATGC
>JAKVCT010000334.1 GCA_022448995.1 Saprospiraceae bacterium | reverse complement strand
ATTGCATTATCCTACTTTCTTTCTATGTCCAAAAGTGCAGTACCATTTCCTTCACCTGGATCTGCATCCCAAAAATACTCAGCTTGTGTGAGCTGAATGCTACGTCCACTAGTATTTGGTGCAGTCGCAACTTCCATTACAGTAGTGAAAACAGGTGACCATGTACCATCTGCCCCAAGCATACGAATATTGAAACTATGTATACCTGCTGCTTGTCCGACAGCATCGGTACTTAGGGCTTGTTCTATGGCTTCCTCAAACGTTCCATCTGCTGCATTTATGGCAGTACCATTGCCTTCGCCCGGATCGGTATCCCAAAAATATTCAGCTTGACTAATATTAGTCATTCGGGCTTGACTCCAAACTTGACTTACATTAAAAATGAACAAAAGTGCAGATAGACAGAGGAAATTAGATATAAATCTATTTATCATATCCGTCTGCTTTAACGTCTAAGTTAAATCCTTGAAAAACACCTCTTGGTGCATCTACAAAAAATACTTTGGAGCTTCCTGAGCTTAATGGGAAGAAATTATCATGTGTAAATGATCCACCATAACAACCTGCATCACCCACAGTTAGGTCTATATCGTAATACTGTACAGCAGGATCTGCACCATTGATAGCTAATGAACCACTGTAAGGTTGACCAGTGGTTGGAACAAATTCATTTGCAGAGTTAATGCTATATACACCAATATTGGTAATACCGGGATAGTCATTATACAAATCAAGATCAAAATAATTATAGTTACAGAAGATACTAGCACTACTACTATTACGGATTCCTTCTGTATAGCTATCTCCACTATCAAAAATATTATTGATAATATTGATAGTACCTGTAGTAATTGTATTATTAATGCGGATTCCCTCACCACCATAATCATCTACATAAAAAGAATTATTTTGAATAAGGGTTGGGCTACTAGAATAAATATTAAATAAGGCTAAGCCATAATCATTGCTACTTCCATTAGAAAAGGTTTTCTCAGTAGTTATAATATAATTATTAATAACTTGAGCTTCATTAGATGGATTATCTATTTCAATATAGGTAGTTTTATTACCAATAATTTTAACCGTTTCGCTAATATCTGAGGTGCCTTCACACACAATCCATTGAGCATCATTTCCAATGATTTTGCCCGCAGAAAACTGAATATGTCCTGTGTTTAATTGGCATCCTGCGACAGTAAGTAAGATGTCAGGATGTAGAAGATCAATATTAAAGTAGTTGGTAGAGGAAAGACCATTAAATTCACAATCAAAAATATTAATCACCGTTGGATTCCCAAAATAATTAGTGGTAGTACTAGAGTAAATACGTCCAGATTGCATAGACATAGATATAATACTCACTTCTCTGTTTGCAGTAGGTGTAATACTGATGCTTCCTTCCAAAATAAATTTAGCAGCATCTTGGTTAGATAGAATTTGAATGTTTTTGTTGATAAATAAATCTTCTACATAAGCTGTAGAGGCTGGTTGTGGTGTTACTAATATACGATCACCATTGGCAGCTGCATTGATAGCTGCGGTAATGGTTCCATAAGTGCCTACAGGACCTGCGGGAACTACTACTAAGTCTGCCGCTTTAGTTTGGTGTTGAACTGCCAAAAATGCAGTAAGTAAGAAGAGAGTAGATAAGAATTTACTTCTGTGTATCATAATTGTTTTAGTGTAATAATCCGTATGCTCTGTTTCTAAACATTTGATGGATTATAGTTAATAAATAGGGATGATTATTATTTGTAATAAACTAAGGGGTATTTTGTACCAAGAAGGTTTCTTACAAAGATGATACTGTTTTAATTATTGAGGAATTATTAGTGACTGTATATAGGGGCTGAGTATGGCTTAAATAATCTATTTTTTACACTATTTTTTTCTTTAAAAATCTGATTATTAGGTTTTTGTATTTTTTGGTTTAGATCTCATTATTTTTTCTATTTTCCATATAGAAAGAGGTTGTCTGTAATGAACTAGTGGTTTTGTGGTAGCAATTATGTCGTGTAATCAATTTCTAAGATCAAGTAGGAGAACTAACAAAGGACAGAATAGAAGAACAAATTACCTGTTTTGGACATTACATATATTTCGACAAAACTAGAATCTATGTCCTTAGTCAATAAAGTATTTTCCATGCTTCAATTGGGAATATTAGCATTTGCAGTATTGAGCTGCAATGATCCATTATTATCACAATCTAATTCGACAGAAAAAATGAACCCAAAAGTGCTTAAAAAAACTAATTCAGAAGATCTAAATGAGGTTAAAAATGAGAAGATAAAAATTGAAGTTTGGAGCGATGTGGTTTGTCCATTTTGCTATATGGGAAAGAAAAAATTAGAGCAAGCAGTCAAGAAACTTAATGCAGAAGAACAAGTGGAGATTGTTTGGAATAGTTTTCAGCTTGATCCCGCTTTTCCGAAGGATTCTACTGTAGAGTATTATTCCTATCTATCTAAAAGAACAGGGTATACAGAAGCTCAATTGAAATCTATTGGAAATGACTTAAATCAAGCTGGTCAAGCTTATGGTATTGCGTATAATTTTGGAAATATGCAGGTAATAAACACCTTAGATTTACATCGTTTATTGACTTGGTCAAAGCAATTTGGCTTGAATAGTCAACTAAAGGAAGCCTTTATGGTGGCTTATTTTACAGATAATATGAATTTATCGGATCATACTGAAGTTTTGAAAATCATAGATAGGGTAGGACTCAATGTTGCTGAAGCTAAAAAGGTATTGGAAACGAATGCTTATGCACAGGATGTACAAGATGATATTAACCGATCTAATAGTTTAGGTGTTCAAGGAGTTCCTTATTTTTTGATTAATGGGAAACAGGCTATCTCAGGAGCGCAGGATGATCGTGTTTTTGAAAAGGTTATTTCTGCTGCTTTAGAGAAGTAATATAATAGTGCATTACACCACCAAATATAAAAGTCACTAAGTATCCATAGTAGGCTAGCTAGTGACTTTTTTGTCGTTTATTGGTAAAATTGTGTACGCAAATCCACCAGAAGTTGATTGATACGTTCCAAATTTGGTCGATCAGGAAGTGGACACTCAGCATATAATGCTTCAATGCACTCAATTTTGGCTTGTGCCTCCTTGATTAATTCATCATAAAGAAAAGCACCTGAGCGAATCTTCAACAAATATTCCCGATTGGGACGACGAACAACAATCTTTCCTTCATGGAGAATCTCTTCTGCCATATCTAGTAGGCGAAAAGTGTGCATCATATTTTTAGCATCATAATTCTTTCCATGTTGGATCGTATTTTCATACCTTGCCTCATTGCGTTCTTCCACCCATTCCCAATAGGCTTTATAATCCTTGCAATATTTCTTATAACCATCTTTGTTAAAAGACATAATTGCATCAAATGTTAGTCCTTTGGGAATACTACTCAATAGAATTGTATCCACTGTTTTGGCACGCATGATGCCTTTGAACTCATATTCTTGATTAGGATCATAATACAAACCATAGACATCATGCATATGCGGAATATTGACTAGACCACAATTTTCCTGTAGTTTATTTTCCTCTTTTAACCATTGTCTTAGAGGAATAGAACCTTGATTTTTGATTACGTAGCAGAAATCCAGCACAGACTTTTTGGTTTTGTGCATTGGATTCATGATTTTTTTATTCAGACCACGTGCTTTGCGGACTTGTGTCATGGCATAACCTGCAAAGGTATCCTTGCAGAGCTTAGACAAAAAGTCTTCAGGTTTTAGTTGATCAAAATAAGGATGTTTGATTTTTATACAATCTTTAGGAGCATTGAGCATTTCCAAAATGTTTGGATTATTTTTGCTCAACAAATCAATGAAACGTCCCAATTCGTAATATACAGTATCGTTGGTCTCATCGCTCACTTGAGGTATATAGTTCAATCCATAAAAATCAGCCTTAGGCAATACAAATACTCCACGTATATCGACATCCGAAGTAGGGAGCGATAGTCCATAAGCATGACTTCCACTGATCGTCTCAAAAATGATTAGGTTCTGATCTTTTAATTCTTGGATTGTCATTTAATATTATATTGATAGTTCGTTGATCTTTTTGATTTTAGGCAATCCCCAAAGGCTCATTGAGTCTAAAATCAAAAAAATAGCTTTTCTTAGTGATTATGAATCACTTGCGAAAAATCAACGAACTATGGTTTATATCTAGCCTGTGAACTTGAATCAATCAGATCACATTCTACTTTTTAAGATAGTTCGGAAGAACTCATTTAGTGCTTCCTTGTCGCCTCGATTATGGTGTAATTGAGGAATCTCTTCTTTACAACGTTCTAATTCTGCGGTAATGAAATCTTGCAAAACTGGGATTACTGGAATTGTATCTGTTTCCAAGAGTTGCATTTTGCGTGCAGTGAGCTCTCGAACGGTCTGAAGTAAGTCAGGACGTTCTTCCAATAAGGCCAATAATGGCTCAAATTCCATTGGTGCAGCAGTTCCATATTTTACAATCCACATACAAGCCAATAATGG
This sequence comes from Saprospiraceae bacterium, assembly GCA_022448995.1. Taxonomy (GTDB): domain Bacteria; phylum Bacteroidota; class Bacteroidia; order Chitinophagales; family Saprospiraceae; genus JAKVCT01. The sequence continues at coordinate 600 of JAKVCT010000334.1, read as the reverse complement.
TCGTAATACATAGAAGTATTTTTTGATATTGATTTGACCATCTTTGACACTGGAACGGAAGATTTTGGTCGCTAAACCTAAATAATGAAGTGCAGTAGATCTAGGTACAAAAAATTGATCTTGTTTTGAACAAAGTTCTCCTTGAAAATTATCACGTTCTAAATAATGGATAGGAGATTGTAGCCATTCATAAGGTGTTGCGTTAGAACTATGCATTAATGCTAAGATCTTACGCAAATCCCAACCGACAACATCCAATAAGTCATCTCCAATAGGAAAACTTATCATGTCTTCTAGTTGCCCGATTGACCAATACCACTTTGGTGAGCGTACATAGATGAAACGAACATCCCAATCGCTATCTGGTGAAGCAAATCCCCATGCACGACTGCCTGATTCACAAGCATACAATATATGTATGTTGTGCTGACGTTCGATCTCTTTTAATTGATTTAAGATTGTTGCTCGCATGTTGACCAATTTTTTAAGTTACATATAAAGTTGTCATAATCCGTGCAGTTTTTAATAATTGGTTATCAATTTTTATTAAAGCTTCACAGACTATTGATGGTGGGTGATTCGAACTCAATTGGCATGGAG
>JAKVCT010000333.1 GCA_022448995.1 Saprospiraceae bacterium | reverse complement strand
AAAAACCCTGAAAGGCTCAACGAAGTTAAATCTTGTGAATTATTATAAAATTAATTACGTCCACCTACTTAAAATAAATAAATTATGTTAAGAAATTTACTTTTAGTTTTGATCTTGGCTGTCTTCGCACAGGTGTCAAGAAGTCAAGTATTACAGAATTTAGTTCGCAATTCTAGTTTTGAAGTGTATAAGGGTTTACCTAGCGACTTGGGGCAGGTAGAAAACGCTACTTACTGGTCGTCACCTACAGCTTCCACTCCAGATTTTTTTCATAGACGCTCTAAGTCTGAGGCAACAGATGTTCCCAAAAATAAAATGGGGTCAACCAAGGCTAGAACAGGTTATGCTTATGCAGGTATTTATGTATATACGAGTCGATATAGCAAGCGAAACTTCAGAGAATACTTGCAAGTACAATTGAAGCAGCCTATGTATCCTGGCGAAACTTATTGTATCAAGGCACATGTCTACCTCTCTGAATCGTCTAATCGAGCTTTGGGTGAACTGGGTGTAGCCGCTTCTAGAGGACCTATCCAAAAAGATCATAAAGAGCCTATTGCTTACTTGAAACCTGAATTGATGATTAGTCAAGATCGTAAAGTTTTGGACAAACGTGAGTGGGTGGAAGTTTCTGCGGAATATGAAGCAGTTGGTGGAGAGCGCTACTTGGTTTTGGGGAACTTTAGTGATGATCGAAGTACTAGAGTGAGTGGAGCTATTGAGATTGACTCTTTTCGAAATCCGCATGTAGATTTTGCTTATTATTTTATAGATGATATTTGTGTAACTAGTTTGCGCTCCAATCATGCTTGTGATTGTGGTTCTTATGAGTATGAAACCAATGCACGCAAAGAAACGATTGTTTTGGATGTGAAAATGAAGCGTCAAGAATATAGAATTAATCGTGAAACTATCCTAAAAGGTGTTGAATTTGAACCTAAAAAAGCTTTGTTTTTGGAAGGTTCTGATAAGGTTTTGGATAATCTAGTTGCTGTAATGAAGCTCAATCCGCAATATAAATTTGAGGTTTCTGGGCATACACATGATAAGGGAGATCCGGAGGAAAATTATAATCTTTCGGTTCGTCGTGCCAAGACGGTTTGTGATTATTTGATGGCTAGTGGTATTCCTGCTGAACGCTTAAAGTATAGAGGTTATGGGCAAGCACGGCCTGTTACACTCAATACTACAAAGGAGGGACGAGGTTTGAATGAGCGTATACAGGTGAAGCGCTTGGAGTAGATGATTTTTAAATAACTTTTACGACTCATTCTTTAAAAGTAGGTTTTTTATATATTGATTTCGTACTTTTTTTATTATTGATTTTAGTGTGAATAACAATCTCTGTAGGAGTTGCTTGAATAGTATCAAACTGAACATCATTTCTAGAAAGAGAAAGACTATGATTGAGTTCGATAGCAATCGAATTTTCATTCACATCAAAGGTAAAGTTGATAGGACTTGTATGATTATTCTTAATTTTCAAATCCTTGTAACCATAAACTACTGTTGCATCTGATCCTAAGGGGGTAAATCTTGTTTCATCGTTATATATATCCACAGAATGATTATAACGTTCTATAATTTCTAGATTGGATAGCAAACTCATATAATAAATCAATCCTGAAAGTTGACACAATCCTCCACCTACAGATGTCGTAATTTGGTTGCCAACAATGGATCTACTTTCAATAAACCCATTTTTTTTAGATGGATTACCAACAATTTTCCAAAAAGAAAATATTTCTCCAGGCAATATATGAGTGGTTTCTATGGCCTTAATGGCAAGATTTAAGTTATGCATCTTTGCATCATTGGGATTTAACTTTTGACGAAGTTCGATTTTATTTTGGTACTTTACCGGAGGACTATGTTTACTTGCCATAGAAAAGATATGACCATTCAATACGTCTCGAAAGATATTTCGCAACTGTCGTATTCTTAATTTGACTTGTTTGATGAGTTGTTGATTTTTCATTTCTTTTTAGGGTCAATAGAGATTTTTAACTAATATGAAATTTAATGATTTCCGTTTTGCATATTCTACATTCTCAAAAAGACTATCTAATATTTAATACCTGAGATTTAGATGTGTTGATACATAATATTATGAATGCAGCTATAATAATTATTCTCATTTTATGTGGTTTCTTATTTTTATAAGTCAAATGCAATAGGAGGATTTACCAATCCTTTTTTAGAATCCATATTAGAAGCATTGATATATTTAGTCTTACCAATAAGTTGTTCACCATAACTTGCATGAATATGCCCAAAAATGTGGACTTGGAGATCTAGATAATCTAATTTTTTTTTAAGTTCCTCACAACCTAGGGCTCGTCTAGAGCTAGATTTATCAAGAATCCCAAAAGGTGGAGTATGTGTGATCAATAAGTCCGTGTCTTTAGGAATTAAGTCCCAGTGTGCTTTCATTTCCAATCCTCTTCGTTTACCAAAAGCCCATCCCACTAAATCAGGCTGTACAGGAGAACCCCAAATGTTTATACCATCTATAGTCATACCACTATCATTCAGATAGGTAATGTTTTTGGGTAAAAGCTGTTGAAACTTTCTGCTTTGCTTAGCTGCAAAAAAATCGTGATTCCCTCCAATTAAGATTTTAGTATCAAAATCTAAATCTTGATACCAATCAAAGAAATCATGCATGAGTTCCTCATTCTCAAAAGCACAAAAATCACCTGCATGAATGATTACATCACCTTCGGGAATTTTGAGTTTTCTATGTAAACCATGTGTATCTGAAATAGCAACAAATTGCATATTGTTTTTTGTATTTTAGATGTAATTTAAGTACTTGTATCGGTATGATCCCATTCCTTAATTCCACTAAATTGTCTTACCCAATTCAAGGCTTTATGCCTTTCAAAGCTAACTCCTCTGTTGATATTAGTAGTATCGGGAGCACCTGAAAATAATAAGTCTCTGAAATAAGTAGTGGCAAGCTCATTAACAATATTTTCTTTAAAAATTGCTTCATAATCTCTATAAGTTGCACTATTAATATATGGACTGGTAGAGTCACCAATTTTAGGCATACTATCTAGAAAAGCTAAGTAGTTACTTTCAGAAAATTCCTCAATGATTTGTGGTAGTTGATCTATCTTATTTATTGTCCAACTCAGAACCATCGCAGCTTCAATTGCCCAGGAAAACATTATTTGTTGTTGTTGACTAGGAAATATAGCATTTAAAAAGCTTTGCTCTGTTTCGGTACAGACTTCCCAAAGTTGTTCTTTTTTTAACCAGTTTTTAGCTTGCCGTCTTCTAAAAAAGCTTTTTGCTACATTAGAAATTGTACCTAAGATAATGGCTCTCTTAGCAACATCTTTTGGTTGTTGAAACTCTCTTGGATTAAAATCCAGATAAGGCAAATATTTGATTTCTCGATCTTGTATTCCATACTTGATTAGTTTAGCTTCAATCTCATTTTTTAACCTAATTCTCTTATCCATTTAAATTAATATTATTTGTAATCAAACCTCCAAGACAAAATCTAAACTTTTTCCTTCCACACCATTTACAATCAGTGCCACCTTATGTTTACCCGCATAGTGCTTCCGCGTAGAAATTGGCTTGAAATGCTGACGACGCTCAATCAATTGAGAAGACTCAGCTGCATATTCCTTTTCACTAATTTTGAACACCTTTTTACTGTGCGAACCATTGGCTTTTAGATAATAGATGGCATATTCCAAACGTAGTAAACTAGCGGTTTTATGTGTGTTTTTCAATTTAAAACTAAAGTTTAAATAATCACCCAATTGTACTTTTTCATTTTTCAGTTTAAATTCCCCAATTTTGATATAATCAGGTGCTAGAAAACCAAACAAACGCATCACCTCTGTATTTCCTTGCTTCAGCAAAGTACGACAAGCATGCTTCACTACCCAGTCTAAATGTTGAGATTTTCCAATCCATTTTTTAGCCAAGCTAATCACTTGATTGGGATGATCTTTAGCAATATCATTCAAACTATTAGCAACACTTCTGCGCACCCACTCTGAAGAATCGTCCTTGAGCTGCTCTAAGATAGGTAGAATTTCCTTAGGATCTTTCTTTAATTTTGGGATAGCTATTGCCCAAGGCAGGCGAGGGCGGCAACCTTCACTTGCCAAACGTCGCACCTTGTAACTTTCGTGTTTTGCCCAAAGCTTGGTTTGCTGAATCATTTTGTCAAAATAGTGAATATAAAATGGACGTACAGCAAATTCACAGCTTGTATATTGAGTCAAACGCGTCATGATAGTTATAGACGTATCAAAGTCATCCTGCCCAAATTGTTCTACAATAGAAGGTAGAAACATATATTCAAAATTATACCCAGTATTGTGAACTTTCTCTAGAACCTCTACTAACTCAAGGAGTATTTTTCCTGTTTCTTCATAAGGTTGATCAATCTGTTGATAGAGCACTTTTGCAATATGTGCCATACGATCTTTAAGTTCTAGTGCTTCCCAGTTCTTATCAAAAATAGCTTCTCTAAACTCTTGTTCTTTGATGGATGGAACCATTTTCTTGAGTATAATAGAAAGATTATATATAAAATCAATAGAATATATTTCTTTTAATGCTGTTGCCATTTTTCGTTGTATATTATTGGTAATTAGGTATATATATATAATAACACTGTATATGAGATGTGTTTTGTTTAGAATAATGTGTTTAGTTCTTCACTATTTTTGTTCTAATTTAGCAATAGACCTTTAAAATAATAGTTTGTTGATTTTTTAATTTCATTGAAAAAATAAAAAACATCTGTTTTTATCACTTGATGGTTACGAAAAGCCAAGGAACTAATACGAAATTCAACAATTCCTGTCGTATAAAGACTGGTTCTTATTCCTCGGATCTGCCTTGATTCGTCAAATAACTCCTTCGCTTTCTTACGACATTTCTTTTTGAATTCCGTGTAAGGTTAAAATACCAGTTTATTTTTTACTAAAACCAGCAAACAACTTCACTTCAAAGAGATCCTAAAACACTTTTTTACCAAGAATTATAGTCTGTGGAAGCTTCACTGACTAATCTGTAAACGAAACGACTTTATATTATAATATATAAGTAGATAAGTAGATAGCCACAATTAATTTGTATTTAATTCAAGCAGCCTTTTAACTGCGTTGAGCTCTTCGAGGTTTGCGC
>JAKVCT010000332.1 GCA_022448995.1 Saprospiraceae bacterium | reverse complement strand
TAACATGAGTGAATATTTTAGAAAAAAATTCAATGAAGATAGCTCAGGGGAGGATTGGGCAAATCCTGATGAAGAGGTAGATCAAGCAGTACTTACTCATATTTCACAGAAAAAAAAGAGTAAGAGAAGGTGGTTGCCTATTTTTTTGGTTGCCTTAACAGCTATGTTAGCTCTTGTCGGAAGTAGTTCTTTATATTTTAATTATTTATTGCTTAAAGATAAAAATCAATTAACTCATCAAAATGATTTTAATCAAGTGCAGTTAGCTGCTACTAATCAGGCGATACAGAATTTAGAAAAAGAAAATCAGCTTAAAGCAGACTTGATTCAAACCTATAACAAGCGTTTGGAGAAAGCTTCTGATCAAGAAACTAAGATTAATACATCTAATAATACTATTCAGATCGAAAAAAATGCAAGAGAAAAAGCACTATTTAGCAAAAACCAAAGGTTAGAACAATTAAATAACACATTAAGGTCAAAACTCAATAAAGCGTATTCAACAAGTATCGAATGTAATGAACAACATCAGCAGTATCAATTGATAATAGATAGTCTTAGAACTGTAATACAGACTACTAAAGGTAATTGGCGAATGGATATGGCAAACTTGATGAAAAATACAGCTAATCTGGCTACTATTGCAGCTGAACAGCTAGATATTGATGATAAATTATCTGAAATAGATACAGTACCAGATGAAATAAGATTAGAACTAAAAAAAATAAAGAAGCGGGATAGGTTTGATGTTGGTTACGATTATCTTTTTCAAGTTTCCAAGTTTATAGATCAGGGTGCATTGACTTTTTCTTCCCAGTTCTCAGCCACTGTATCCATGGATAATTCAGGTACAAACAAAGCACCTGAGATTCCGGACTACAGTAATAATAGATTATCTACACATGCTCATGGGCTAACCTTAGGCTATTCACCTGCTCGAAACTTATGGATAAGGTCAGGACTTCGTTTTGCTACATTCAACATAAATAGTAGTTATCAGGAATTGTTGAGTTATTCTGAAGATCAGACTTTTGTTAATTCAAGTAATGGAGAAAGCTACAATAATGTAAGTCTAACAGTACCAACACCTTTTTCCATGACAGAGAAGGAATTAGAGTATGGAGTTTCTACTAATAATCCGCCTAATACTGGTGCTTTATTTAGTTATCAGAACTGGAGTAAAGAAACTGTAGACTCTTGGCAAATTCCTGTAGGATTTGAATATAATATTAACTTGGGTAAGCGTAAAACAGCTTTATATGTTCAGGCAGGAACCTTACTCAATGTACTAAATATTCGGAGAAGCACAGCACAATCTATGCTCTCTGATGCTGATCAAAATATGCTTGCCATTACGAGAGAAACGGTAAGAGACCAACAGATTAACAATAGAATATCCTTGGATACATATGGAGAGCTCGGTATTCAACAGACTATTTTTAAAGGACTTTATCTTAGAGCTGCCTGTAACTATAGTTATAATGTATTTAGAGAGAACGAAAGTATATATTATCCACTTTCAAAACATGCTATTTCTCTAAGAGTAGGATTAGGCTATCGTTTCTAATCAATAGAGCTTATTACGAATAGTTTTGCATACAACTCCATTTGTAATAAACTTCAATCATACAGTATTGATCCATCAAGCCATTTTTACTTTTTTATTCAAAAAGTGAACAGGGGGATCTATGCTTAGCGCTTGACTAATATTTTAGAATACTATAAAAAAATATTCAAATGAAAAAATTATCATTCTTAGCAACTACCTTAATCGGGATGAGTCTATTATCAAGTTGTATGAAGGATACTTGTACTCAGCAAGTAACTTACATTAAAGATATTCCCATTTATATGACAACAGATGAAGTTCGTCAACCGATTGAAACAGAAGCTTCTAGGGTATTGGAAGAGCCTGGTAAAATCTATCTGTATGCGGATTATGTCTTAGTGAATGAGCTCAATAAAGGGGTTCATATTATAGACAATTCTGATCCGAGTAATCCCAAGCCTATTTCCTTTATTAATATTCCAGGGAATGTAGACATTGCAATGAAGGGTAGTGTACTTTATGCTGACAATTATATGGATTTATTAGCCATTGATATCTCGAATCCGAATGAGGCAACTGTCTTAAAACGTGTGGAAAGTGTATTTCCTACTTTTGGAGTCAATCCAGATAATGAGAATGAAATTTTAGTAGGCTACAGACAAGAAGAAGTAACAGAAACTGTTGATTGTAATTGGAACGGTGGCTGGGGAAATCAGTGGGGAGTCATGGAGGTAGGTGTTCTTAATGGTAGTAGTGGATCAAAGAGCTTTTCAGCAGGACGTTCTATTGGTATTGGGGGATCTATGGCACGTTTTACTATTACAGGCAACCATCTATACACAGTAGATCACCAAGACTTACATGTTGTTAGTATCCTAGATATGGCTGATCCTACAGAGGTTAATCGAGTTTCTGTAGCTCCAGGTATTGAAACTATTTTTCCACATGAGGACAAACTTTTCATTGGGGGGAATACAGGGATGGATATCTATGACTGTGCAGATCCAAGCAATCCGTCTTATTTGAGTCGTTTTGAGCATGCTTTCGCTTGTGATCCTGTATTTGTAGATGGAGACATTGCTTACATTACCTTACGTCAAGAAACTGCTTGTCAAACAGGTTGGAATCAACTACAGGTAGTTGATATCAGTACCATTACAGCTCCAAGTTTAATGGCTACCTATACAATGGAAAATCCTCATGGTTTAAGTGTTCGTGATGAAGTATTGTACTTATGCGAAGGTGATTTTGGATTGAAAACATTTGACTTAACTGATAAGTTAACTATTGATCAAAACCTATTGGGGCAGATTGATACTAGAGCATATGATGTAATTGTAGTTCCAAATACTGACCGTATTTTATTAGTTGGAGATGATGGTTTTTATCAATATAATATTTCAGATCCATCTAGTTTACAGTTGATCAGTAAACTTGAAGTCAATAACTAGACTTACTGAGAGGAAACTTCAATTATTATTATTTGTTAAATAAAATATTTTTTTGCGAGCGGTCTAAGCCCTGTGGGTATTGTAGCTTATGGTGGCTTAGATTTTTTAAAATCAAGGTAGGTTTTATGAATACAATCAAAAAAATAATCTGTTCTGTGCTCCTATTAGGATTAGCATTCAACAGTTTTGGGCAACAAGGAACGGAGAATGACATCATCTACCTGAAGAATGGTAGTATACTTTGTGGAAAAGTTTTGGAATATAAAGCAGATGGGAATATCAAAGTGGAAGTTGCTGAAGGGAGTATTTTTGAGCATCCTGCATCTGATGTAGTGAAAATCAAGAAACAATCCAAGCACTCCATCAAATTAAAAAAGCACCTTAGACAAGATAAACCTTTATTGGTTCCTGAAAATAAAAAGATGTATAATATCTTCATGGGAAAACTCACGGTAGGTGCCAACACATTCAATAATACAACAGGAGGGGGAGGCCTTTATTATGCCGCTGGATATCGTTTCAATCATTTTGTGAGTTTGGGCTTAGGAATCGGTTTTGAACGAAACGATGCATTTAATTTTATGCCTGTTTTTATAGATTTTAGAGGCTATCTGATGAAAACATCTACATCCATGTATTACAGCTTAGGAGCAGGCTACAATGTCGCTTTACCTACGGGGTCTTGGAGACTGAACAATATCGAAAAACAATCGGGGGGCTTGTACCTACATCCAGCTATTGGAGTACGTTTTAAGTCACGAGAACGCACACATTTTATGATGGATCTTGGCTATACCATTCAATCTAACCACATTAAGGTTACTGATTGGTGGTTGGGAGATCCTGTTGAACAAACTTACTTTATGTTCCGACCAACGTTTAGAATTGGCTTGATGTTTTAAACGCATTTTAAACAATACAAATAAAAATCTTTTAAATCCAACAATTTAATCAATCTAAATTCTTAAAAAACTAAAAGCTCAAATTATGAAAATGATCATGTTAAGTCTATGTCTAATGTCCCTAAGCCTATTCTCTTGTTCTAAAGAAGACAATTCTCTTTGTGTCGACTCCAACAATACAGATCCCAATATGGTGTGTCTACAAGTCTATACACCTGTTTGTGGTTGTAATGGTAAGACCTACAGTAATGAATGTGATGCAGGGCGTGCAGGAGTACTTTCGTGGACAGATGGAGAATGTAATTAACACAAAGCAAATAAACATAAATATCTTAAATCCAACAATTTAATCAATCTAAATTCTTAAAAAACTAAAAGCTCAAATTATGAAAATGATCATATTAAGTCTATGTCTAATGTCCCTAAGCCTATTCTCTTGTTCTAAAGAAGACAATTCCCTCTGTGTTGACTCAAACAAAGCAGCCCCGAATACGGCATGTATAGAAATATATTCACCTGTTTGTGGTTGTAATGGTAAGACCTACAGTAATGAATGTGATGCAGATCGTGCAGGAGTACTTTCGTGGACAGATGGGGAATGTAATTAGTCTAATCAAAAATTGTGAATTATGAAAATCCTGATGGTAATTATATGTTCAACCTTCCTAGGTCTTATTTCTTGTTCCAAAGATAATTCTCTTTGTATTGATCTAGATAGAGCTAATTCTAATATGGCTTGTCCTTATCATTTAGCACCTGTTTGTGGTTGCAATGGAGAGACATATCCTAATGATTGTGTAGCAGAGAGTGCGGGAGTGCTTTCTTGGACAAATGGTGAATGCAAATAATAATACAGGCGTTTCTATAAATCATAGCTCAGAAATAGCTCACTTTTGTTTTCATAATCCCGAATCGTTTTAAACGGCTCGGGGTTTTTTTATACTACCAAGTGAACTTACTAGACCATCTTTTCGTTTCTTGCAAGGTATGTAAGTACCGTCTGATCTAAGTAGGTGGACATAATTAATTTTATAATAATTCACAAGAATTTTTGATGCTGAACGAGGCGAAAAACGTAGGGAT
>JAKVCT010000331.1 GCA_022448995.1 Saprospiraceae bacterium | reverse complement strand
ATACATTGCATTCAGCTTAGCTAATAAGAATAAACGATCATTTCTATCCCACATCTCTCCTTGACCAAAAACAGGACTAGGCTTGGACAATTCATACAACGACTCCTCCATGACCTTTACAAAAAGTAAGGCAACTGCTTCTTCATCAAATAGTGGAGGCAAGTATTGTAAGCTAAACGCTCGTTTACCACCAGCCCGTCCTAATCGAGTTTCTAAAAAACTAATCACAGAAGGGCTAAAAGCAGTTTGGTCTAAATATCTAGCCATGTATAACCAATATTCTAAGACAGCTTTTCCATCATTATCTGAAAAATAAATAGGATAAGGATGTGCTCCAAAACATTCTGCCATAGCTTATGCTTCTTTTTTACCCAATGCCATGAAATACGGATTCAATAAATTCTCTTTATTGTAACGCAAGGGCTTATTTGTATTATAATCATAGACTATACCTCCTGCTTCTTCCAAAATAATTTGTGCGGCTGCTGTATCCCATTCCATAGTCGGTGCCAAACGCGGATAAATATGTGCGTCTCCCATCGCTAAAATTAGAAACTTCAAGGAACTTCCCTTGGGTACTAAGTTAGGAGTATCTAGTTCGTTTACAATCTTCTGAGTAGATTCATTGAGATGCGATCGAGAACAAACCACATTCAACCCCTGATCTTTCCAGGTGAATGTTTCGGCATGTAACCGACTTGTTGTTTCATGCTTAGTTTTATAAGCCCCCTCTCCTTCTGCTGCCCAGTACAACTCATCCAAAACAGGTGCATAAACAACCCCCATAACTACTTTTTGTCCTTTGACCAAAGCAATATTTACTGTAAACTCTCCATTCCTTTTAATAAACTCTTTAGTCCCATCCAAAGGATCAACTAACCAATAATATTCATAATTTTTACGTTCCTCATATTCTACTAATTTATTCTCTTCCGATATAATAGGATAAACTGTAGCTAACTGCTCTAGACCGTCACAGATAATGCCATTGGCTGTTCGGTCAGCTACTGTTAAGGGTGAATCATCTGTTTTTTTAACAATCTCTATATCAGAGGCATTATTATAGATTTCCATGATTGCTTCTCCTGCTCGTTGAGCAATCTGCTTAACTTCTGCTAAATGTTGAATATATTGGTTCATAGTTTGATATATATTGATCTGTATATTGTATTTTGTAGTTGGGCGGACAAGATACGGCAAGAAATATGAAATAAGTATTTTAGAGTCTATTTTTAACTTTTAAAGCTTCAGATTTTCACTAGTGTTTTAAGAGTAGTGAATGAGTTTATCAACCACTAGAAGGACAGCTAACAATATAAAGTTTGACAGCTCCTATTAATTATTGTTAATACCAAAATTTATAACTACCAATGCACAGATTACACATCATTAGTACAGGATTAATCATCCTTCTGGTTTCGACATTTGCTCAAGCTCAATCTAGAGGTAGAAATCTAATAGAAAGAGCAAGCAATACCAGACAAATCAAAGCTAGCAAGGATCAATTAGAACGCGATAAAAAAGAACTTGCTAAGTTCAAAAAAGATATTGCTGTTTTAGAAACAGCCTATACCACCAAGGAATTTGGAAAAGTAGCTACCTTACGTAAGAATCTAGTTGAAGATATGAAACGTGAAATTGCACAAAGCAAAGTAAAAAAAGAACAAGCAGAACGTGAAATTGCACAAAGTAAATCTGAAATGCGCTCTAATAATAGAGAGATCCGACATGATCGCAGAGATTTTTCAAGGGGAAATAATACGGCAGATGATAGAAATGATTTAGTAAGAGACCATGTCAACCGTGTAGATGATAGAAGAGATAAAAGGGATGATAAAAATGATTTAGAAGATATTATCAAACGTCATAATAATCAAAAGAAAATCTTAGATGCCTTTCAGGCTACTTCCAACATAGAGACTAAGGCTGCTGCCACTGAAAGTATCAGTTATCTACAACAGTTTTCTAAAACATTGGTCAAGGACTTAGAGGCTACCGAACGTGAATTGCGCGAGGATAAAGGCGAACAGAGAGAAGACCGTCGTGAAACACGTGACGATTTCCGCGAGCGTCGCGAGCGTAGATAGTATAATTTATTTTTTGTAATAAGTAGGTGGACATAATTAGTTATAGAATAAGTAAATTAGCCTTTTTGTAGATAGGTTTGCTTCGCAGAGCACTTCGGGGTTAACTATAGATTAATTATGTCCATCTAAGTAAACATTCAACTATTTATGTTACAGATTACTAACTAAATGAAGAAATAAATTTCCAATAAAATTCGGAAATTTATTTCTTCATTTCCACCCTTTTAGACAAACCCATTAAGTAGGTGGACGTAATTAATTTTATAATAATTCACAAGATTTTTTGATGCTGAACGAGACGAAAAACGTAGGGATAGCACCGCTATCACGAGGCTTTTTAACGAAGTGCAGCGCAAAAAGGCTGATTGAATTAAATACAAATTAATTGTGGCTATCTACTTACCTCTTTTAATTTACTAAATCCTATGAAAATTCAACTATTAATAACGAGTATCATGCTGCTTTCTCTTCTTACTGCCTGTGGAGGAGACGATAATCAAACTACGATAAAAGAACAGACTACCAACAGCAATCCTAACACCATCCCAAATAACAAGCAACCCACAAATTCCAATGATCATCAACTAGCTAATAATGATTCCGCAGATACAATGAATATTCCTACAAAGGAAATAGAACCAACTTCTGATAATATTACTCCAGTACGAAAAAAGGAAGAAATAGAACCTAGTCCTGAGCCTAATGTTACTGAAGAAATTATCCCTGAACCGGAACCAGAGGAAAAGACTGACGAAATTCAAGCTCCAAAACCTGAACCTGTTATCATCGAACCTAGTCCTGAGCCTGCTCCTAGCCCGAGAAAACCACAAAAACCAAGCTTGTCACACGACATTTTTGATGAATTACTCCAAAAGTATGTCAATAGTAGTGGCCGAGTTGACTACAATGCAATGAAAAAAGAGCAACAACAATTGGCAGAATATATTATGGTGTTACAAAATAATCCACCTCAACGAAGCTGGTCTAAAGACAAGGAAATGGCTTATTGGATTAATCTATACAATGCCTTTACAATACAGTCTATCTTACAGCGTTATCCTGTAAGTAGTATTATGGATTTGCATGGTGGAAATATTTGGGATAAAGCAACTATCCAAATAGGTGGAAGAGCTTATACGCTCAATCAGATTGAGAAAGAAGTTTTGTTGAAAGGTTTCAAGGAACCACGTGTGCATTTTGCGGTCAACTGTGCAGCTGCTTCTTGTCCACCTCTTCTCAATAGAGCTTGGACTGCCTCAAATATCCAAGGTAATTTTGAAAAATCAGCTAAAGCCTTCATTAATAACCCTAAGTATAACAAACTATCTGCACAGTCTGCTAAGATTTCAAAAATCTTTGAATGGTATGCTAATGATTTTGGAGGAAGGAGTAACATTATCAACTACCTCAATAAATACTCAACTACCAAAATAAAAAGTAATACAACAGTAGAGTATTTGGAATATGACTGGAAGTTAAATAAACAATAGAGATTGTTTAAGTAGTTTTTTAGGCGATAAACTGCCTTTTTTTAATTTAATTGACACTGAAAATCGAGTATGATTAAAACCGTGAAAAAGGAGAACTATTTCTCTAAAAAAAGCGATAAATATTGATAGTTTCCAACTCCTGGATATTTATTCATCCACAAGTCCTTATAATTTAATTATAACTTAGTATCTTTGACCTGTTTTTCAGCAAAACAGGTTTCCATGAGACCTAAATTACTAAGAAACAGATCTATTTATATATATAGTTTTCAATTACATATATACTTCATAAATCATCTCATGATAAAATCTAATAATCTTAACTTAGCTCTTATTGGTTATGGATATTGGGGGCCTAAACTAGCTCGTAATATCAATAATATTCAAGGACTTTCTTTGTATGCTGTTGTTGATCAGTCTGAGGCTGCTCGCAAAAAAGTTAATCAGCAGTATCCTGAAACCAAAACATTTGCGGATATCCAAGAGGTACTCCAAGATAAAGCAGTAAATGCTGTAGTAGTTGCAACACCTGTAGGTACACATTATCCATTTGCCAAAATGGCTCTAGAAGCAGGAAAACATGTCTTAGTCGAAAAGCCACTGTGTTCTATTGCTAAAGAAGCAGAAGATCTGTTTGCAACTGCACACCGTTTGGGACTAAAACTTATGGTAGACCATACTTACCTATATACTGATGCTGTTCAGAAAATGAAAGCGTTAGTTGATGAAGATGAGATTGGAAAAATCACTTATATTGATTCAACTCGTATCAATCTAGGATTATTCCAACATGATGTGAATGTATTATGGGATTTAGCTCCGCATGATATTTCGATCACTTCTTATCTCACTGGTAAAATGCCTAAAACTGTTCAGGCATTTGGTGCAGCACATGCCAAAGCAAGTATCGAAAACATTGCTTACCTCAATCTAAAGTATGATAACGAAATCATCGCGCATTTTAACTGTTCTTGGGTAAGTCCTGTTAAGATTCGCCACTTTATTGTTGGTGGAGATAAAAAAATGGTCATTTTCAATGACCTAGAAGCTACTGAAAAAATCCGTATATATGATACAGGATATCAAGTAGCTAATAAGGACGAAAGAAATCGATTGAAAGTAGACTACAGAATTGGTGATATACACATTCCTAAATTGCCTACTTCTGAAGCTCTACACAATATGCTTGTTGATTTTCGCTCTTTTGTCAATGAAGGAAAAGAACCGATTTCTAATGAAATGATCACTAAACATGTAGTTGCTATATTAGAAATGGCTGAACAATCATTAAAAGCGAACGGTCAGCCTATTCAATTAGAGAATGCCTAAAATAGTATATTATCTTAACACCTAGATGTAGATGTTATTTCTAAAAAAAACATCACTACCTGATAAATTCATATTACATATTAAAATAAATTTAGACATACTCTAAGGATTTCAATGTGTTTTGTGTTCTTATAGTTCTACTACAACATCTAAAGGTAGCTTCAGTCTGATGATTTATAAATATTTATTTATCACATCTAAGTAGGTGGACATAATTAATTGTAGAATAACCACGAAGTGCTCTGCGAAGCAAATTCACAAGAATTAACTTCGTTGAGCCTTTCAGGGTTTTTGATGCTGGACGAGGCGAAAACCCCGAAGGGCTCAGC
>JAKVCT010000330.1 GCA_022448995.1 Saprospiraceae bacterium | reverse complement strand
TAAATTGAATGTATTGATGCCTGATGAGAAGTCTTACATCGCAATCAGTGCATTGAACGAGGGGGGAAGTGAGGAAGGTCTAAAACATTTCAAGAGTGCTATGGGAGTTGTAGATCTATATACTAAATTAATTCATGACTCAGAAGTTGCTATTGATAAAGCAATCTTGATGTACAGCGTGGATAAAGTATTTGAAGATGTTGATAAGAAGTTGCAAGAAGATTTAGCAAAATTTAGTGAGCAGTTTGAAGATGGTGTAATCCCAACAGATAAATTAGTTGCTTTCAAAAGAGCACGTGTAGAGAAGGGGGTTAAAGCTCAAATCAAACATATTAATAATGAACTATTATTTAAATTACAGACTGGTAACTTAGGCAAAAGTGCACATGATATAGATGAGGTATTGAAGCAAGAGGATCATCGTATTGGCAATGAATTCAAAACGTTACAGCAGGCTTTAGCTAATCGTTTAGAAGACTATTATCAGATGTTTGAACATGTCAAAACGACAAAATTTGATCAATTGAAGGAACATTGTAGAGTTTTGCATGAAGAACTGATGAGACGTTATAGAAATGAAATTGGAGTAGAAGAAAAAGGTCCGCAGTCTACAGAATCTAGTGCACCTAAAGGTCCACAACCTTCCAAGGCTGGTTCGTCTAAAAAGGGGGGTATAGAATTACCTTCTTTCTCTAAGATGAATGAAGACTTAGCAGCGATTTTAGTAGATCCTAAAATTGTAGTTTATGGAGGACAAGGTGTTATTAATGCTTATGATCATTTGTTTAAACAATTAGGAAATTCACCACTTAGTGAGGATCCTAAACAGTTACAGATTGAAATTAATGCCTTAAAGCTAGCATTAGACCAAATGCAGGATGCCATTGGTTCGCTTACCATAGATACTACAGCAGATAATGTAGTCAAGTTATTGGATGATCTACAAAATAATATCAGAAACCTACAAAAAGAGTTGAGTAATAGGTTTGTAAAACATGATATTACCGTACTGATGCCTGATGAGAAATCTGTGATTGCAGTTAGTGCTATTAAAGGAAATGGAGGAGATGGAGTAACTAATTACCAAAAACAGATGGGGGAAATTGATACTTATATCGGCTTACTGCATAATGCTGAAACTAGAATTGATGAATCTTTAGTGAGGTATAGTATTGAGCGTGTATTTTCTGACCTAGAAGCTGAATTTAAATTACTACGTGAGGAATTTGAAAAGGCAAATCCTGGCAAAGAGATGACAGCGGATGATATTCGCAAGTTTAATGCAGCTAGGGCAGAAAAGGGAGTGAAAGATAAAATTAATGAGATTAATCAGGAACTATTACCATTGGTTCAAACTGGATTTTTTGGAGGTCGTTCTGAGGAACTATATAAGCGTGTAGAGCTATTCCCAATAGGGGATGAATTCAAAGCACTACAAGAAGCTGCAGCTAAACGTGTAGAAGATTACAGCCAGATGGTAAATCACATAAAAACTACTAAGTTTGAGGCTTTGAAGAAACATACTAAAGTTCTTCATGATGAGTTAATAAGAAGATTTAAAGGTGAAATTGAAACAGAAGATGTAGGTCCTCAACCTTCTAAAGCAGGTTCTGAAGGTCCACAAAGAACACAAGCTGCACCAGATGGTTTGGATGGTTTGGGAAATGACGTTGTACAACCTTGGTTGGATAAAGTAGTTAAGGATGTGAGGAGAATTGAATCTATATTGAGTAAAGAACCTCAGCAGAATTTCAAGAAAGAAGAGGCAGATAAGCATAAGGGGGCAGCCTTCCCTACCTCTAAATCTAATAGTGCCTTAGAGGATTATTTATTTGGGGTAGTATGTTCATCAATCAATAGCTCTACAGATTTTACAGACCTTACCCAAACTATTGAATTTTATAATATTGCATTGAAGACCATTGGTGAAGATGATAGCATCACGGGAGATATTGGAGATTTATGGTCTGAGAACGGAACTGTACCTTTCTCTGAATCTGATCTTCCACCACATGACTTCTTAACCAAACGTTTGTTAATGCTTTATATCAGTTCTTCTAATGATGGTTGGGATATTAGTGCAGGTGAGTATACCAAGATTCATGCAGGACATGTCTATTTTAAAACAGAAGTTTTCTATAAATTTGATTATACTGATCCAGATAATCCTTTGGGAACTTATCTAAAGAGAAATGATTATTCACCGATCATAGATGATTTAGAAAGTGATATGAATGTGAAACAAGCTTTGATTAGTTCTTATGGAGCGAATACTCGTTTGGTGGATCTACCTTTACGCAAGAAGATTGATATTAAGATAGTTGTTAGTGAAGCTGTGGGATCTGGTAGTACTATCAATTCCCCATTAAATGGAGCAAATGGCTTCATTACGCTGGTTCTAGAACAAGAGAAGAAAGGGGCTGAGTGGGTTATGGTTAATGGTATGGATGCTAGTGCTAAGTTAGTCATGCAGGCAAGAGGTGGAAGAATTAGTCACCTTATTGAAACAGAATGGATGGGGCATTTGACTATTAATGATTTGGTTGCTGATTAATAGTTTCTAAGTTATTTTAAGGAGCAAATAGGAGTTAATCTTATTTGCTCTTTTTTATATCACAATAGTCCGTGAAAGCTCAGTACATCTTCACTTTTTTATAAAAAATATGACTTAAAGATTGATACCTTAGCATACATTGAATTTAGAGTAGCAGCACCAACCGAAAAACATCCTCTTCCAAATCATGGGAGACCTTTTTGTACAGATCCTAGAGAATATAAACATTATACATATATAGCTCACGGTAAATGTCCATTCTCTTCAATGTATCAGGACGTAATGCTTGGATTTATGGATGTTTAGAGACTTTCAGTATTAAGTGTACTAAATGATAATCAAGCACTTAAAAGATGAACTTCTTTTTAGAGTTTGGATAAATCACGTAAAAATATATCCTATCAAACGTAATAATTAAGACTCAGTTTCGCTAAAAACTTAGCAAAATCTACCCAACTGGATCAATCGGACTATATGGGTTGTCAGCAACAAAGAACGAGGCGAAAACCCCGAAGGGCTCTGCAACGCTAATCACCCGAATTATTAAATCTAGTATTATATTTTACTCAGCCGTTATTTTTTGTAGAGAACTATGCGTTCATTTTCATAAATTTTCTGATAATTCCATTGCTTTAGCAATTGGATTTCCTTTTGATTGGCTTGATACTCATCCTTATCCCAAAGCACCGTTTGATAAGCACGTTTTGAAAAATCTCGATAATCCTTACTATTCTCAAAAGGCATATAAACATTCAAGTTTATTTGATTGTGTAACAGATAATACTTCAATAAGGGTTTATCATAATTAGAAAAAGTATAACATTCTGTAGCTTCTTCATTCAGAAGAAACACTGCTAATTTTTTAGCTTCATGATCCAAATGGCGACTCCAATGTGTAAAATAATGCCATTGACTACCTAAAAAGCCTAAGCTGAACATTAGAATTAAACCTAAATAAAATCCTTTTTTGACTAGAATCTTAGGCAAACTATTCATGCATAATCCCAATCCTAAACAGAGATAAATAGATTGAAAACACCAAATTCGATAACTTGTCCAAGTCTTAGTATATAAGTACAATAGGGCAGGAAAAAGTAAATAAAAAATTACGGAAAATCCGATAAATAGTGATTTTGAGTCTTTTCTCAAACGATAAGTAATTATACCCAAAAGTCCAATAAACCCTAAAATATATGGATACAAATGCCAACTTTGCCCAGTCAACCACCAGTCTGCTAATCGACCTGTATAGGTCCAAAAACTAGCTGCTGTAATGCTCACAGCATTTGCCGAAGGTGCTTGTGCAGCTTGTATCAAAAACGAGCCTCCATTTGTCACCAAAAGCGGCAAGTACAAGATAGAAAGTATGCCTAATAAGATCAGATTATAAACAAATGCTTGCCGAATCAACTGAAAACGTTTGCTCAATAAAGCAAATGTTCCAAAGGTAAATAACAGGGGAATAAAGCTATAGACATAAGCCAAACAACCATAAAAGCCAATCCAGTTGCCTAGCAAATAAACGCTCCAAGTCGCTCTAGTTTGATAACCTTTTAGCAAACGGAAAACTGCCCAAAGCGTGATCAAATTACCTAAAATGAGTAAACCATAACCTCTAGCATAAACACTAAAAAAGGTGATGGAAGGAGAAAAACTAAAGTAGCCTAACATTAACAAGCTAATCCTCCAGTTAAATATTTTTTTACTCATCCAGTAAAATATGTAGAAAGATACTGTTCCCGATACTAAGGCAACTAAACGTAGTGTCCACGTTGAGGGGAGGGGTAAATAATCTGTAAAAACACTAAGAATTGTATATAAGATATGATTATTATTCGGACTGAGTCCGCTCATGATAAATCCCTTGGAAATGAAATGATTATATGTCCAAGCTTCATCATAAGTAATCGGGATAGTCTGAATGTTGTAGCAAGTTCTAGTCAAAAAAAGGAAGAGTAGGAGATAGAAGACTTTCTTTTCTAATGAATTGGCGCTCTGTCTTTGAGTTTGTACAAATCGGAATGCTTTTATCCAAAATTGATGAATAGATTGTGCATAATTTGCAAGCTTATTCCATAGCTTGATACTAACTAAAGTAGTTAATATTCCTAGGCTTCCAAAAGTAAGTGGTAAGTATTGATAACGAGCAGCAGGAAAAACAGCTGACTGAAAATAGGTTTTCCAATCAGGTTTATTTGAAATTTTTAGGATATAATTGGTGAAGATTTCATAATCTAAAGACCAAAATAAGATAGCATTACCTAAACAAAATATAGGTAATGCTACACAAAAAAATCTTAATATGAAGATGATGAATTTCAATCTATAATTAGAATATTAATTAATTCAAAACATTCAAAAGTAGAATAAGAAGTTGTTTAAAAATCATCTGAATTTCTGCATTAAATCTAATTCTTAAACAACTTCTAATAATCTTATTTGAATCCAAAATAAAAATCAAGATTAGAATCAGTTCCTAAGAGTAACGATCCAGACTAGGAAAATGGACTATATGGGTTATCAGCAATAAAGAAAGACGAATATTGGCGATCTGTAAGAACCGAGTCTTTAGCGAGCTCAACAAAGTTAGATTCTTCGTCTATTTGAACATTATAAGTAGGTGGACGTAATTAATTTTATAATAATTCACAAGATTTTTTGATGCTGAACGAGGCGAAAAACGTAGGGA
>JAKVCT010000033.1 GCA_022448995.1 Saprospiraceae bacterium | reverse complement strand
TTAGCGAAACTGAGTCTTGATTATTACGTTTAACAGGACATTTTTTCACGTGATTTGTCCAAACTCTAAAAGAAATTTACTTCGTAGAGCCCTTCGGGGTTAGTTTCACTGAGCCCTTCGGGGTTTACTTCGTAGAGCCTTTCAGGGTTAACTATAAATTTAATTGTGTCCATCTACTTACTTAGTAGAAAGAAATTTATGCAATTGATAAATTATCTAGATTCGGCTTTGGTGGTAGATCAGAAATATCGAAAACCTAAATATTATCACAATTATGTACTTCAAAAATGGGATAAAAATACCTTTCAAATTGATAAAAAGAAACTTAAAAGATTCAATACAGTAGCTCAAGCAGGACCAGAAAAAGATACTATTCCAACAACTGTAGATAGTTTAGTAACACGACTTTCTCAAGAATTGATTAGCACTAGTGGGAATGTTATAGTTTCAAGTGTAATGATGGATTTGGGAATAGAAATAGAATATAAAGGAAGAACATACAGTTGTTTTCAATCTTCTTTGGGGGATTCGCAGGTGTTCTGGAAGGTAGCGATTAATGAACAAGAATTTGGGATTATCGCTCCCGAAATGAATAATTGGATAGCTGAGCTTATGCCTAAAAAGATGGGAGGAAAGGTTGCACTACATAGTTTTATTAAAGTAAAAACTTGGCTAGAAGTCTTGGGTTATGATGAGTGGATGTACGATTTTTATTTCCCATCCAAACACTTAAAAAAGCTTAGGAAACGTTGATCTGTCCAAGAACCTAATTTAGCATAATACTCAGGGTCGGCATAGACCAAGACTCGATAACGACCTTCATACATTATTTCAATCAAATAGACATAGACTTGTTCTTTGGTACAAAGAAAGGCTGCTTGAGGCTGAAAGGGGAGTTGCATCCAATGTTGTTCAAGAATGGGCGTAAGAAGACTATCTGTAGTATAAGATTTATTGAATTTTAGTCGGAACTTTCGCTTTTTTAATTTTCCCCATTTCATTTGTTTAAAGACATACTTCTTTGCAGTCAGAGCTTTAGGATTATCCGGATCAAACTGGACAGTTTGTACAATTCCTTCATCATACAACCGACTAACTTTCCAAAAGTGGATTTCATTTTGCTTTAGATCTCGCTTCAGTCCTAGAGCTAAGGCATAGTCTTCTATTTCAGGGATACGTTCACTGAGTAGAGAATTAGTAGGCAGGCTTATATTAGTTTGCCAAAATTGGCTGGGATTTTCACTAAATTCTGTGGCAAGTTTAGCTAGTAAAATTGTATCCAAACAGGACATTTGTCCCCAAGAGATCGGCATGGATAACATAGACACAAGAACTAGCAGAACGATCCTCATACTTATACATTTACTTGCTGTAGTTTGTCAAAAACACGTTGTGCTAGGTTCGCTTTAGAGCTAGAACTTAATTGAACAGAACGCAATGGGCTTTCCCAAGTAGCTGCTTGTGCTGCCCATACATGATAATTTCCTTTAGAGTCTTGTTCACAATATACGCCTAGTGGAATATGACAGCCCCCTTGTGTAAGTTGTAAAACACCACGTTCGATATTGGTACAACGAACTGTTGCTGAATTATGTAAACGACGAAGAATATCATAGAGTGGACGATCTGTAGCACGGACTTGCAGAGCTAAAACACCTTGTGCAGGAGCAGGAATAAACTCTCTTGGATCAAATTCAATACAATGGAATTCAGACAAATCAATTTTTAGACGCTCTAAGCCTGCTGTTGCCAGCAAGATTCCATCAAACTGTTGTTCACGAAGTTTTTGTAAACGAGTAGGAACATTACCACGGATATCTTTTAGGTTAATATCAGGTCTAAAGTGTAGCATTTGTGCTTTGCGACGAGCAGAAGAGGTACCAATAATAGCATTAGCTTTGAAAGAAAGATCTTGTGACTCATCGACTACTTCCTTGCGCAAGATTAGGCAATCTGAAGGATTAGCACGGTAAGAAACTGCTGCTAAACGGAGTCCTTCGGGTTGAGTAGTTGGTAAGTCTTTCATAGAATGGACTGCTAGATCTACGCGTTCTTCTAGCAAGGCATCTTCTAGCTCTTTGGTAAAGAAGCCTTTTCCCTCTATCTTATCAAAACCCAAATGTTGGATTTTATCTCCTTTGGTTTTGATGATAGTGAGTTGGACTTGATGTCCTAAAGACTCTAATTGGTCTTTTATAAAGTTGGCTTGCCACAGAGCCAATTTACTACCTCTCGTTCCTATCCGTATATTCGCCATTTATGTATGATTGGTTGAAACTGCTTAGACAGCTTCATTATTATTATCTGTAATAAGTTGTCTCAGAATCCTCTGTTTGGCGCGTTTTGACATTGCTTGTCTTTTGCTACCCTTGTGGACTAGTTGCGTTTTTGCTACTTCCATTGGAATAGAAATACAACGTTTTTCCATGTAATCCATCATCCTCGTGACTAATTCCAAAGTATTCTGATCTAGACCATTCAGTTCTTTCTTAAATACATTTCCTACAGCATGTCCTTTGATTGCCTTGATCTGCTGAGGGATTTCGTGCAATGCTTTTTCTAATTGACGCTCTTCAAATTTCTTGATAAAGCTATTCAATTCATAAGCAATGATCTTTTTTGCCTTAAGCATTTCTTTCTTGCGGAAAGACATATTTTGTTTTGCCAAGAATTGTAAATGCTCAATCTCAATATATCGGACGTTATCATTTAGCTCTGCAATCTTAGGATCTATATTGTTCGGAACAGCAAGATCTAAGAGTACTTTTTTGCTGCGATCTTCACCTACTAAATGATGGTAGAGTTCTGGTGTGATGATGTGTTCAGTTGCACCAGTACAAGCAATAATTACATCAACTTTTCCCTTATAATCTGCTAAATCTTCTAATTGATGAGCCTTTGCATCCAAGCGATGTGCAAGATCTTGCGCACGACTCAGTGTTCTATTGAAAACCGTAAAATTAGAAAACTGATGTTTTATCAAAAACTTAGCTACTAAGTTATTCGTTTGTCCTGCTCCTACAATAAGAAAATGGGCATCATTAGGAATGCCATGCATTAACATTCTTTGTATAGCCAAAGATACTACAGAAATTGGTTTTTCTCCAATCTTTGTATTAGAATAAACATACTTGGCCACTTCGATTGCCGTATCCAAAATCAAACGAATTGAATCACCAGTAGTACCTAAGGTTCGGCACTGTTCATAAGATGTTCGTAACTGACGTAAGATTTCCCGTTCACCGACTACCAAAGAATCCGTAGATGAGGCTACCTCCAATAAATGTTGTATGGCCTCTCTACCTTCATAAAAACCTGCTGAATCTTTTCCTTCTACTTTTTCTTCTTCTGTCAAATAATCATATACTGTGTCGAAGAATCTATCCTTGAAAAATGCTGTTATAGGAGCAGAACAAGTGAACAAAAAAGTCACCCGATTACAGGTAGACAAGTACATGAGTTCTGAAAGTCCTAACTGTTCCTTGAGCGCATGTAAATGATCGCCCATTGCCTCCGGTGTGTCGACATTAGGTAACACATAACGACCAATTTTTTTTAACTGAATCTGTTTATGTGTTATTGTAATTATTTTATAGTTGTGTATATTTTCCATTCGTTCCGCTTAAAGTGCATCAATAGTTTGTAATTGTCTGCAGTTTATCTTGGTTTTTTTCTTGAAATTGATTTGATTCACATGAAAGACATCAAGTCTCTTTATATTGCGTCAAGTGAAGTTTTAATCGTATCTATCGTTCTAGGATTTATAATTTGATTGATAGTTTTTGTCCCTACAATTCCTATTACTATACTTACAACAACTTTGATGACACTAAGATAACGGAAAGTCCCTGTTTTACTGTCATATTTTTGTCAGTTGCCTAATTTGGAAAGATTCTAAATACCTGTTTTACTTGAGATTCTGTAGATTTATTAATTATATATGTACCTTAGCTCTTGATTGTTTTAGTAAAATATTATTAGTGTAATATTTTGTAAATCAGTTGTTATCTATTTTTTTTGAAATATTATTGTATGTTTGGCTGGCTTAGTTTTTTATAAAAAAAAAAGAATAATTCTATTAGAATGGAACAGTTTCCTAATGAATAATTGCTGTAGCTTCGATTTCTACGAGCAGTTCTGCCTTAATTAACCGACTAACTTCTATCATTGTACAAGCAGGTTTAATCTCACTAAAGAATTTACCATGTGCCTGTCCGATCATTTCCCAATGATCAATGTTACTCACATAAATACGTGTTCTGATGACATGATCTAATCGAGCCCCCAAATCGTGGAGTGCTTTTTCTATTTTTTTTATAACAAAAACGGTTTGAGCAAATGGGTCATCTTGACCAATTATTTGATCTCCCTGTACAGCTGTAGTACCTGCTACTTCCACATATTGTCCAATGCGGACTGCACGACTGTATCCTACGCTATTTTCCCAGAAGGTATTTGAACCAACTTTTTGTACTTGAATTTTATCCATAAAATCAATTTTTTTGATGACTTTTATAGCAACAGTCCGTGAAGGGGGTAATTATACTGAGCATTTTGAGTTTGACTAAACCCCGAAGGGCTCAACATAGTTAAAATTAAACAATCAACGAACTATCATAATAATCAAATGAACTATTATAAAATTATGTTTAGTACATGTACTAAAAAATTCTATTTAATCCTATGCATTAGCTTAATTTTAGGGAGTATCGAAGGAAAAACACAACAAAAGTGTCTATCTAATTTTTATGTAAATACAGCGAATACTATTTACCAAGTGAGTCCCAATAGCAAAGGAACACTAACTTTCCAGAAGATTATGCCTGACTTGGAATGTGCTGTTTATGCATTGAGCTACAATAATCAAGATGGTTTTTTTTATGGATTGGATAGTTTGAATAGATTGTTGAAAATAGATGTTAACGGAACTTTGGAAATCTTAGGTAGACCTTACTTAGAGGAGAATCCTCAGGTCTTGTTGCCTAAGCCTTACAAACTATGGACTGCGTCAGAGATTGTAGACAATCAATTGTATATTTACGAAACATTGACGGATACCTTGTACAGTATAGATTTGAGTAATCATACTGATTTATATTACAATACAATCCAGTTACCCAAGTCATTGAGTATATATAGTTGGGCCTACAACCCAAAGACATTACACCTTTACGGAATTACAACAGAGGGACAGGTCATGGAAATAGAACCAACTAATGGAGCAATTCGGCACTTGCCAAAGCAACGGAATTTACCAAGAAGGCACTGTGAAATCAGAGCAATATGGTTTGACAAAGAAGGTCGCTTTTTTGCATACGAAACGAGAAAAAGACAGTTGTTTGAGATTTTTTTAGAAGAAAATTCTGCTGCACAAATTACTCGAACATTACCCCCCTTGGCCATATGCGGGAGCACTGCTTGTTTCGAGGCTCAGAGTCCGGTATTTTTTCACCGCGAACGTTTAGCTTGGAATCTGGAGAGACGCAGTGCAGAACGAATTCAATTATCGTGGGCAATGGTACGTGAAGAGCTGAATCGAAATTACAAGGTAGAACGTAGTTATGATGGGATTAACTGGAAAACGATTGTAGAACGTAATTCTTCCCGACAACTCAATAGAATCAGTCCTTATGGTCATCCAGATCCTGTAAATCTACAAACTGAGAAAACCTATTATAGGTTACTCGTAGAGCGTGATTTTGGTGGGATAGAATATAGTCCAACAATTCGAGAACATTCAGCAACAGCTGATAATTTTACGTATTGGGTAACTCCAACATTTACAAGAGGAGATTTACAGCTAAATTTACTTAAGGGTAAGAACAAACAATTTGAGATTCGAGTAGTTGACATACATGGGCGAGTTCAATCAGAGCTTAGTTTTGGGGTCTATGAGGATGATTATACCTTGAGTTTACCAACCTTATCACTAGAACAAGGCTTTTATTGGATAGAATTAAAAGATGTAACAAATGGAGCATTTTATTATACTAAAATTTTAAAGTGGAATTACTAATGGCTGGTATTTATATTCATATTCCCTTTTGCAAGAAAGCATGTGTGTATTGCAATTTTCATTTTTCAACCTCATTGCGTTTGAAAAATGAAATGATGGAGGCAATTCATAAAGAATTACAATTGCGCAAAGCTTATTTAGGGGAAAATACAGTCATTGAAACTATATATCTAGGAGGTGGAACACCTTCTCTACTCAGTGCTGATGAGGTCAATACCCTGTTTGATACAATTAATCAATATTATAATCTAGCTTCTGAAATGGAGGTTACACTAGAGGCGAATCCAGATGATTTGGAATTAGATAAAATACAAGCTTATCGCAATACACCTATCAATCGTTTTAGTATTGGTATACAGTCCTTTTTTGAAGAAGATCTACGATTTATGGGGCGTGCTCATTCTGCTGATCAAGCAAAAGCTTGTCTAGAAAATGCCTTGAACAGTGGTTTTGAGCAATTGACCATTGATTTGATTTATGGTACACCAACCTTGAGTCATACACATTGGGAAGAAAATTTACGCATTGCTACAGGATTAAAAATCCCACATTTATCTTGTTATGCCTTGACTGTTGAGCCCAAAACTGCTTTGGAATATCAGATTGATAAGGGGAAAAAAGCAGACGTGGATGAAGAGGATACTGCACAACAGTTTGAAACTTTATTGGCAATTACAGCAGAAGAAGGTTATGAGCAATATGAGATTTCTAATTTTTGTCGTCCACCACATTACGCTCAGCATAATTCAAATTATTGGAAGCAAGTTCCCTATTTAGGCATTGGACCCTCTGCTCATTCTTTTGATGGAAAAAGTAGACAGTGGAATATTGCACATAACCCAAAATACATAGAAGGAATACAAAAAGGTAAACTGGAAAGTGAGTTGGAAGTATTGACCCCACAAGATTTGTACAATGAGTACCTATTGACAGGCCTGCGTACCAAATGGGGGGTAGACAAACGACGACTATCCAAATTGGGTAGTGCTACACAGCAAAAGCAATTTGCAAAGGCCATTGCTCCACAGCTTGCTTCAGGACATGCCTCAGAAAATGCATCTAGCTATTTCTTGACACCTAAAGGGCGTTTACTCGCAGACCGTTTAATTTCTGATTTATTTTGGGTGGATTAGTTGAGCATCTGATATATCATCCGAGAATCTGATGTAAGTTCTGTTTCCAGATATAATGATGTTGATCTTGTCCCCAATAGTCTTTTAGTATTAATTTAGGTTTGCCTAAATGTTGTTGCCAGTACTTGGCAGCATGTTGATAACCTGTATCTAAATAGAAATGAGATAGCTTACGTTGATTCATTTCTTTTACGATTGCCAAAAATAAAAACTTGCCCCAACCTTGTTTTTGGGACAATGGATGAATATAAACGCTCTTAATTTCTGGATAATCATCGGTGCAATGCTCGTAAATAATTGAATTGGTTTGACCAAATGCTGCTGTTCCTATAATTTCTTGTCCTTTTTTTAGAATGAGATAAAATTCGGATTTCCCTTGCTGATCGAGATCTTTTTGGATGCTATTTATTAAACCTTTAACTAAACTTGAAATTTCTTCAGTAGAATTGATCTGTTCTTGCTGAAAAGTGTCCAATAAAGTAGTTGTATAAAAAGATTCCAATAACGGTAAATCATCTAAAACTGGTCGAAAGAGTTTATATGTAGAATTACTATCCATTTTATCCCAAAATTAAACAGAATTATATAAATTTATACATGCTCTTACATTAGCATTGAGTCTATAATCCTTATACGTAATAATTCCCGAATCAAAAAATAAGAATGCAGGATCTAAAAGCTTTTCGCAGATATTATAATAATTCCTTACATGGAGAGTTACAGGGCTACGAGTCTCGTAGATTACGACTTTTAGTTGTTTTAGGGATCATTGCAGGAGCTCTATTGGGATTTAGTATTTTTATCATTTCTCTGAGAATTGCAGCGCTTTCAATCTTCTTGGCGATTCCTTGGGTGGTTTATTTTCAACTTGGAAGGCAACGTGTACGAGCGTTTAAGGATCAGTTTAAACCTCTTGTTGTACGTTCTATTCTTAAGTTTATCGATCCAAGACTATGTTACTATCACAAGGAGTTTATACCTAAGGATACTTTTTACAGAAGCAGTATTTTCCCTTATACTTTGAGTTCTTATGGAGGAGAAGATTATATCATGGGTAATATTGGAGAAGTGTTTTTTGAAATGTGCGAATTGAAAGCAACCTATTACTCTGATATCAAAGGACGAGAAGAACTTTTTTTTGATGGAGTCTTTTTTCATGCAAATTTTAATACAAAGTTTGAAGGTCGTATTGTCTTATTTCCAAGAGAAGACTGGCAGATGTTTATTGGTACTATGAAAGATTTTACCAAGTACGGAGGACATGAGCTACTCAAGACAGGAAATGAAGCTTTTGATAAGGAATTTATTATTTATATTGATCCTGATATTCATTGGAAGGAAATCCTAACTCCAGAACTGATTGAGGTTTTGGATATTTATCATCAAAAGAGTAATAAGAAGATGTATGTTTCTTTCATTGATAGCCATTTTTATATGGCCATTGCAGAACCCTATGAGTTGTTGGAAGCTCATTTTTTACTATCTAATATCAACTTTGATTTATTAGCCGCTTATTATGACGAGTTATTTGTATTTACGAAAATTGTAGAGGATTTTGATGTAACACATTAACAAAAAAAGCATTGTACAGCGTAGCACTAAAGTACCACACTATACAATGCTTTTTTACACATTAGACTTTTAATTATTTAGCATTTGCTTGAGGCTTTTTACCCTTGATTCGATTCCATAGTAGGCCTAGCATTTGTCTCATATTGACCTCTTGTATTTCTTCTTGAGGTCGTCTTTGGGTAACCGTAACTTTCCCATCTACATCTTTGATATAAAAACCAAAAGGATAAGGATCTTTTAGCTCTATCATATCCCCTCCCATGAGTCCAAAACGTAGATTATTAAACTTGATTACACTATCACTTACCGGAGTAATATTGTAATAATCACCTGCAAACCAAGTTAAAATTTTTACATGTTCATGTTCTCTATATGGGTCTAATAATTCATGATTTTTAGGTAGTTTTTTAAACTTAATTTTATCGGTATTATCCATCAGAGAATACATACCATAGTAGTAATTATCAGGGCCTTCTGCTACAGCCTGCCACAAGATAATATTACCAATAGTAGGAGAAGTCTCAAATTGTGTATATTCTATGTCTTGCTCTTCTAGGTTAGTATAAAACTGAAATTCAGCATGGCTTTTATTGATAAAACTAAATGCTAGATAGCCTGAGCTAATCACTATACCCAGCCAATTCCATAAAACACGTCGATGTACTTTACTTGTCCTACTCACAAGAATCAAACTCAGTAAGAAAGGAACAGTATATAGTGGATCTACAATAGATATATTATTGAAGGTAACTCGTGTATTATCAAAAGGTTCGAAGATTTGAGTCCCATAACTCGTACAAGCATCTATAAACCAATGAGTAAGAAAAGCCCAGAAAAACATATTAACCCATTGAATATACTTGGCTTCATAAATAAAAGGGCTATCGTCTTGGATAGATTTTATGTAGTTACGCACTAAGAAGAAACCACCCAACAGCCCCAATCCTAAAAATCCAATACTCATAGCATTGGGAGATCTATAAACCAGTAGCCCAAGTCCAAAAAGTAAAAGGCTGTAGAGTAGACTACCAATAATTGTCCAGAAAATTTTCATTCCTTTCTTATTGTGTAGATCTTTTTGGTAATACCAATGTGCTAAAAAGGCAAAGAGAGGAGGAGCTACTAAAGTAAAAAATATAGAATGGGTAAGTCCTCTGTGGTAAACTAATCCATAGATAGGATCGCTTATGAAAAGCCTAGAGATAACATCTAGATCAGGAATAGTTCCTGCAAGAGCACCCCAGATTAGGGCTTTATTTTTCATCTTTTTGCCAAGTGCAGCCTCACCCATTGCTGCTCCGAGGGTTGCTTGTGTAATAGAATCCATGAATTATTTATCTTGTGACGCCTCTACAATCAAGGGCTAATAGGAAAATAGTCGCTTATGCAACATTAAATAAGCTAAGCTTGTTGCTAAACACATCTTATTTTCGACTAAAGGTATTTATTTTCCAATTAAAGTTCCTTATGTTGGTTACGAATAAGCTTTAATAGATAAGCCTTGCTTAGAATTTATTGTACTGAACACTCAAATTAGCATATGCCAGCAGTGCTTTTAGGTATTTGTAGCGCAAGGATAAGTACTTTAATTGAGCTTGAATAAATTGTTGTTTTCTAGTGTTAACTACCAAGAGTGTAGATTCTCCCACTCGGTATTTGAGTAGTTCATTTTGAAAAATACTTTCATAATTTTCTAGAAGTTGAGCTGCCCATTCACTTTGTTCCTGATAGTTTTGGATTTGTTGAGCGTAGTTATTCCCCTTCAGTTCTAGTGCACGCTGTTGAGTAGAGCGCTCGAGTTCTGTTGACTGATATTTTAGATCAGCTAGCTGTATTGCAGCTCTATTCTTTCTATTGAGGATAGGAACCTTGATATCCATTCCTACTTTATAATTTCCTAAAGGTGAATAACCATTATAGGCATCAAAAAAATTGACATGGCGAGCAGACAAGAAGTTGTAGGACAAACCAACTTCAGGTAGTGCATTATTACGTTGTAATTGGAGCTCATAATCCAAATTTTCCAACTTGAGTTGATACATATATAATTTGGGATGATTAGACCAATCTGTCAATATTTCAATCTTATCTTCTATGTGGAGATCACTAAAGCTCTCTGGCTGTGGATCAGTAAGGGTATTTTTTCCCAAAAAGAAATCTAAGCGATTATAGATCTGAGCTAGCTCCAAGTTAACTTCATAAGATTCTAATTGTATTGTTTGCCATTCAGTAAAAGCCTTTAGGGTATCAATGGCTGCAATATCTCCCTCTACAAAAGCTTGCTTACTGGCTTGTAACTGTTGCAAACTGATTGCCGTAGCTTCTCGAATAATAACTTGTTTATTGTACGTTACCCACCAGTCTAAATAGCCCAATGCAGCTTGGTACAAAAAGTCATTTTGTACAATTTGAGTTTCTGCCTCAGCAATTTTTTTATAATTTTTAGCTTGTAGAATACCTGTTCGGTAGTCATTTTTTAGAAAACCTTGAAAAATAGGCAAGCGCAGTCCTAAAAAAGCCTGTCCCTCTTGAGGGAGTGTTCGTTCTGGATTAAAAAACTCACCACTTGTGTATTTGTAGCCCAATTCGAATTCAAGACCAGTGATGGTAGGGACCTTAAACTTAGAGGTTACTACATTAAAGTAGTTTTTGCCTTGAAATCGTTTGAAATCCCAATCTGCATTGAATTTTGGGTCTAATGCACCCTTGGCTTTTAATAATTTGGCCTCAGCTATCTGATTGATTAAGGTGGTTTGCTTAAAGCTAGGATGTTGGGTTCTAACTTGAGCTAGATATTCCGAAAAGCTAAAGACAACAGGAGATTGTCCCTGTACAATTAGAGGGAAACATCCTAGAATTAGGATATATATACTTTGATAGATTCTCATTTTTTGAACTGATTTGCGGCAGGTTTCATCTTGAGCTTTTCTCGCTCTCTTTCTTTGTAATATTCTGGTGGAAAACCATTGAGCTGACGCCAAAGTTCATACCAAATGGGTACATCTTCTAGCAAAATATAACCTTGTGCTCCTGATCCCATACGCAAGGCACTAGGCCACTTTCGTTTAGGATCGCTATTATCCTCAACAACCATTATACGAAACATATTTTTTTTATTGGCTACATTATCAATAGTATTGACTTTTCCTAAAAAGTTACCGCTCGACATTTCTGGCCAACCAGAGAAAATAAATGCAGGCCAACCATCAAAAAAGATCTGCACTTTTTGTCCTTTTTTGAGTAGTGGATAGTCCATAGGTGCAATCTCCATTTCTATTGCTAGTTGATGGTTCTTGGGGACAATACTCAAAATCGCTTCTCCTTCTTTTATGATTTCACCTAGACCTTCCTTGTACAAATCGGTAATATAGCCACTTTGCGGAGCCAAAACAACATATTGTTCACTACGTTTTTCATAGTTTGCCAACTGGTTTTCTAGTTTTGATACTTGACTAGTTGCATCATAGGCTGAGGACAAAGAACTATATTGATTAGAACGTGCCTTGGCTACCTTATCTGCATATTCTGCATTGATTCTACTTAGCTCTATCTGAATGATAGTGGCCTCATTGCGAGTAGCTAAGAGTTTATTTTCTTTAGCTATTTTATTGGCTAGAGCTTCTTGCTGTTTCTGACGTTTATTTTCCAATTCTGTTCTAGACTTCAATCCTCTAGCATAGAGGGTATCTGTCCTATAAAACTGGATACGTGCAATATCTAGCTTATTGAGAGCATTCTGTAGTGCTGCAGAATCTGCTGTGATTTTAAGATATTGCTGTTGCAATTTATTCTCTAGTTGGTTGCGCTTTAAGTCCAAGGTGTTTTGTAAGGCTAGAATCTGTTGCTCCAGCGCATTAGCCTTGCTATTATAGGCATCTACTGAGCTACTCTTTGCTCGTAGCTGTGCTTCTGTTCTGTC
The DNA here is from genome assembly GCA_022448995.1 of Saprospiraceae bacterium. Lineage (GTDB taxonomy): Bacteria > Bacteroidota > Bacteroidia > Chitinophagales > Saprospiraceae > JAKVCT01. Next base: position 16,488 of record JAKVCT010000033.1, on the reverse strand, counting down.
TACTAACTTATCATCGAAATAGTCCGTCTTGATTTCAGACAAGAGTACAATTGTATCCCCTTTCTTTACCAGATCACCTTCACGGACAAACCACTTATCTACTCGTCCACCAATGGTAGGATAGACCTTCTGAGGTCGCTGTTCTGGATATAGGGCTGTAATTTTACCCTTGGTATTGAGTGTTTGAGTCCATGGTAAGAATGCCGCTATGATCATGAGGATTACAATAACAAGACTCGACCAAATGACAATTTTAGGAATCGTAAGACACTGAATTCTATCAAAAGCGGAATAAGTAGCAATTTTATCTTGAGGAACTTGATTATTGGATATATTTAACATGGTTTTGAGAACGGACTTAGGTTGAATAAATCATTAAAATAAGACTCTTGTTTTACTTCCTCGTAAGTACCATTAAAAATGAGCTTACCATCTTTTAGGACAATGACTCGATCACATCGACTAGCAAGTGTACAGTCACGACTAATACTTACACTTGTCCAAGGCATTTTGGGATCAGTAAGTACACGAACAAAACGTTGGCGGTCATTAAAATCATTATCATCTAGTAATGTTTCGGTAACAACTAACTGTGGCATATCCACAATACAACGCGCTAAAATAAGTTTTTTGATAATACTACCTGCAAGACCTTCTCCATCAGATGGTATAGCTGTATCTAAACCTTCTGGGAGCTTCTGAAGATAAGGTGTCAAGCCCACTCGGTCACAAACATTAATCACATCAGGTAACCTAACCTCTTGTCTTCCCATTGTGATATTTTCCTTGAGTGAACCTTCAAATAAATGTTCTTCTGTAATATGGTCTCCCATATAAGATCGTAAACTATGAATATTAATGTTTTTTTGTGGTATATCATTATAGGTAATAGATCCTTGATAATTAGTATATAATCCTACTAATATACGTAGTAATGTAGTCTTACCAGAGGCATTGTAGCCCGTTACAAAAACGCGTTCACCAGCCTCTATCTCTAGATTAATATCTCGTAGTGCATAGTCGGTACTACCTTCTGGTTTATAACTCAAGTTATGAATCTTAATTCCAATTCCTTTAGCTCTTGCAATAGGTGCAAAATCAATTCCCTTATCTGATTCTAACTCAATATCCGAAACTTGTCCAATTTTTTCTAGAGCAGTTAATACATCAAAAAAAGTTTCTGCACTGGTCAAGATTTTCTCAATTGCATTCAGGATCAAGATAATGATGATTTCTGCAGCAACAAACTGTCCTATATTCAACTCTCCTCTCATAACTAATAAGCCTCCAATGAGTAGAAAACCACCTGTGGCTATAGTCTTGAGACTTACAGCACTAATGATTAACCAACGTAAAATATTGAAATGCTTACGTCTGTAGGTTAAATAACTCTCTAGAAGGCTGTTTGTTTTTTCTAATGGATATTGCGTACCTCCTGCTAACTTGAAAGAACTGATTGTACGTCCTAGTTCTTCCAACCAATAAGCTACTTTGTATTTATACTTAGACTCAATTATAGAGGTTCGTAGACCTTTTGGTGCAGCAAGAGCACTAATCCCAATCAATAGAGTAATAATAACTAATCCAAAGATGAGAAAAAATGCGTTATACAAAGCTAAGACAACCAATCCGAAAATAATCTGAAAACTAGCAACTGGAATATCAACTAAGATCTTAGGGAGTCCTTTTTGTACAGATAAGGTATCAAAAAAACGGTTGGCAAGTTCTGGTGCATATTGATCTTTTATTTCCTCTAATTTTAGTCTTGGTATTCTGTAAGCAAAGTCAAAAGCAGAGCGTACAAATATACGTTGTTGTAAGGTTTCTATAATAATTACTTGGATAAGCTGTGCTATGCCTATGATAGCTGTTCCTACAGTTACCATGATAATTAAAACCACCCAAGAGGTAGTCTGTTGTCCGATTGCGATAAAGTTGATGATGGCCTGAACCCCCAAAGGTATGGATAAGCCAACCATTCCAGCAAAGACAGCAAAGATGAAAAGTCTCAGTATATCTCTTTTATCAGCTTGAGCAAGTTGAATAAAGCGCCCAAATGGGCTTAAGTTTGGATTCATAAAACTGTTTTATGGTTTATAATAGTTTAACTATTAAAAAGTTTTGCAAAACTTTGAGTTTTTGTATGAAATGCTCTCTATTATCTGAAAAACTTATTTTATGAAAATAAGTTTGAAAACAAAGGTATAAAAAAGAGATCAGATATATATATGGCTCGGTATTCGCCATTATTTTATCTAATTTTCTTGCTTTTCGTTAAAAAGCAGTTAAATAAGACAATAAAATGCAATCATTTTGTAAATTACCTTGTTCAATGTAAAAAGTAAAGTCACAAAAGAGAAAATCTTGTGTTTTGTAGTTTTGATACTATAAATATAAAATACAAAAAGGTCTACAGTACTTATTTTCATCAAGTTTCTAATCCCTACCCAATATGATAATGAGACATTCACGCATTTAGAGCATCATTTTTTAATGAACATATATGACTAGCACAAAGATATCCTTTTTATGCAGATCATTCTCCTTTAGAGTGGTTTTGAAACTAGTGCATAGGATGTTCTAATTAGTACAGCATTATATATGTTCCTAGAATTACCCAATAGTATAACACCGAAAAATATAGATTATATGTTAGCTGCATCATTAATATCATACTCTGTACCTCCACTTAAATTGACTGACACAGGAGAGAAAGCACTCAACTGGATGAGTGACTTTCACGTCCGTCATTTACCTGTGGTAGAAGATGGAAAATTCTTAGGGATTATATCCGAAGATGAGATCTTGAATTTTTTGGATCCTAGTACAGAGTTAAACAAAAGCCAACCTGATTTAATTGATAAAAAAGTATATTCCAATCAACATCTTTATGATATTATGCAACTTTTGGTAGATGCAAATTTAACTGTTGTTGCTGTATTAAATGAAGAAGAGGAGTATTTAGGCTTGATTACACTTGAAAATCTAATTAAACAACTAGCAAATACAGCTTCAATTACGCATCCTGGGGGAGTCTTAGTATTAGAGATGAACTACAGAGATTATTCTCTAGGCGAGATTGCTCGAATTGTAGAATCTGAAAAAGCAGTGATTTTGAGTAGCTTTATTTCTTCACCTTATGGTACAGAGAGTTTAGAATTAACACTTAAGTTAAATAAAAAAGATCTGAAACATGTAGTGGCTACTTTGGAACGTTTTGGTTATCAGATCAAAGCTTCTTTCTACGAGTCAGACTATCTAGATTCTCTGAAAGATCGCTATGATGCTTTGATGCGCTTTTTAGATTTAGATGTATAAAATAAGTTGAATATGGGCTGAAAATTAGATTTCTAGCTTTGTCTGAAAACAGACAAAAGATCTTTTCATATAGCTTATCAACGCAAAAAATGCCTGTCTTGTATATATCGAAAATACAAGACAGGCATTTTTTTTCAAAACAAAACTCAGGCTGCTCAAACTTGAAAATAGGGTAGTGTATAAAATTAAGGGTCTTAGTAGATTTTATTTATTTTTGTTGGGTAATTTAAACTTTCTATGTAAGTTACGAAAAAATAAACAGCTTGCTAATTTAGGTTATTGTCTTACAACCTAGAAAGTAAAAAGTTAATAATTAGGTACTTAAGACTATATGACTAATTGCTTGCCAAAGAACTAGGAACTACTATTATTATTTAATAAGCGACTTAAAATTTTATTCTTTTTATGTTTAACAAGATACTTATAGGTTTAGCGACAGCTGGAGTGTTATATTCAGGAACAGCTACTGCACAAGAAACAGTAGAGCTAAAAAATAAGAAAGATAGTAAGTATAGTTTCACAATAGTGAAAGATATAGAGGCGACTGATGTACAGAGTCAAGGAAGAACAGGAACATGTTGGAGTTTCTCAGCTTTGTCTTTTTTCGAGTCAGAATTGATGCGTATGGGCAAAGGAAAACATAACTTATCTGAGATGTTTATTGTGCGCAATGCTTATGTAGACAAAGCGGTAAATTATGTGCGTATGCATGGTAAATTTAACTTTGGTGCAGGTGGTGCTTTTCATGACATTCCAATCGTGATTCGCAAATATGGAATCGTACCAGAAGAGGTTTACAAAGGACAAGATTACGGAGATGGAAGACATAATCACTCTGAAATGGATGGTTTGTTGGAAGCAATGGCAGATGTTGTCGTAGAAAATCCACAGAAGAAATTGACTCCATCTTGGCAGAAAGCATTTAATGCAGTTTTGGATGCTTATTTAGGTAGTGTTCCAGAGAAATTTGAATATCAAGGGAAAAAATATACTCCAACTTCTTTTGCTAAAGAATTAGGGTTGAATATGGATGATTATGTAGTGATTAGTTCATTTACACACCATCCATTTTATGAGCAATTTGTACTAGAAGTGCCTGATAACTGGGCTTTTGGTCAGGTGTATAATATGCCTTTGGATGAGATGGTAGAGACAATGGATTATGCGATCAATAAAGGTATTTCTTTGGCTTGGGCGAGTGATGTATCTGAGAAAGGCTTCTCTTTCCGTGATGGATTAGCAATTGTACCTAAAGATCCTTCTACAATTCGTGTGCGTGGTCGTGACAATCAACATTTCAGTGACGCAGGTGCAGAGAAGAAAAGTTCTGCTTTTGATGAGCCTGTAGAGGAGTTGAAAATTACGCAAGAGTTGAGACAAGAGGCTTTTGATAACTATGAAACTACAGATGATCATGGTATGCATATCACTGGAATCGTAACTGATCAGAATGGTGCTAAGTATTATATCGTGAAGAATTCTTGGGGAACAACCTATAATGAATGTGATGGTTATTTCTATGCTTCTGAGGCATTTGTTCGTTACAAAACAATGAATGTAATGTTGCATAAGGATGGAATTCCTAAGAAAATTGCTAAGAAATTGGGTATTAAGTAGAAAAGGGTACTATATAATTATATAGATACAGAGCGTAGTACTTGTTGTACTGCGCTTTGTTATTTTTTATTGATTTATTAATGATTTAGATTTTGGAGAATATAACTATAAAAACACCTTGTGGAGAGATCCAATGGCTTATTCCACAACAAATCGCAAGAGAAACTTTCATTAAACTAGATGATTTAAATGGAGCTAAAAGACATACTGTATTGTTATTAGAGAATTTTTCTATTACTAATGAACCTGTTGCTTCATTAGTAGATCTTACTCAGTTAAAAGAAAAAGTCACAAAAGAAGTGCGTAATTATATCGATTCTGATGAGGTTAGTTTTACTTGTAGAACAGCAGCTATTTTGGTCAAAAGTAGTTTATCTCGAATTGTTGGTAATATATTTATCAAGGTAACAAAGGCGAAATATCCCGTCAAACTTTTTACAGATGAAGTCAAAGCAGTGAATTGGCTAAAAAAAGTAATTGAGATTGAATAGATTGTGATTCTTTTGCTAATTTTTACCTGTAGAAAAGACGCTCAGTAGCTATTAACCTTGACATTTGTTTAAATGTCATCTTCACTAGATCAAAATCATTGATTTTATCGCCTTTTCTCTGAAGTGCTCAGCGCAGCTAACCACGAAATCCTTACTGGAAGTAATTTGACTAATAACTATGGGGAATGTATTTATGAAATTCAGTAGACCTCAGTATCTAACCAGCTTATTTACGGATGAAGAAAAAGCCTTAAAATGGCTAAAAAAGATGATCGATAGGAGATAAAGATAAATTAAGTGGTACTTGTTTTTGTTTGGTATTAAGACCATTTTTAAGAAATGAAAACAATTTGTTTTTGCATTTTAAATATGCTATCTTTGTATATGGTGGATATTATATCCTAAACAAGAAAAATAAATTTAGATATATAATCAAGAATAAAACATGAATGTAGTTTCTTTTTTTGCAGGTGCAGGTGGTTTAGATTTAGGATTTGAAAAGGCTGGGTTTAATGTAATTTGGGCGAATGAATACGACAAACAAATATGGGAAACCTATAAAAAAAATCATCCTAACACAGTTCTTGACCAAAGAAGCATCGTCGATATAAAAGCTGATGAAGTACCTAAATGTGATGGCATTATAGGTGGTCCACCTTGCCAAAGTTGGAGCGAAGCAGGTGCATTGAGAGGAATTAAAGATAAAAGGGGGCAATTATTTTTTGATTTTATTAGGATATTAGAAGCTAAACAACCTAAATTTTTCCTTGCAGAAAATGTAAGTGGGATGTTGTTACCAAGGCATAAAACCGCATTAGATAATATTAAAAATATGTTCAAAAAAGCGGGATCTGGGTATGAGCTATCATTTAAATTGCTTAATGCAGCAAATTATAATGTACCTCAAGATCGTAAAAGAGTATTCTTTATAGGTATAAGAAAGGATTTAGGATTTCAATTTCAATTTCCAGATAAAGTGTTTCCAAAGATTACTTTAAAAGAAGCTATTGGAGATTTACAAAATAATGTTTTAGCCGCTTCAGAGGGTAATTATACGAATGGGGAAGAATGTAAAATTGCTAACCATGAATATATGATGGGAGGTTATTCCTCTATGTATATGTCTAGGAATAGAGTTCGTGCTTGGGATGAACAATCTTTTACTATCCAAGCAGGAGGAAGGCATGCACCATTACATCCACAAGCTCCCAAAATGAAATTTATAGAACAAAATATCAGAGCATTTGTAGAGGGGAAGGAGGATTTATATAGGAGGTTAAGTGTTAGGGAATGTGCCAGAGTACAAACATTTCCTGATAATTTTACTTTTTACTATAAAAACGTAGCCGCAGGTTATAAAATGATAGGAAATGCTGTTCCTGTAAACTTAGCCAAATTCCTAGCAGAGAATATAAAAAAACAACTTGATAGTGCTAAAAAACTAAAACTATTGAAAATTTAACATTAACCAAAAAACAGTAAAATTATTATGAGCAACATTTTAAATGCTATTCTAAATATCTCTAGGTTATCTAATCTAGAGGTTAAAGACATTACTTTCGGTAACAACCGAGCTAATAATGTAGGAGAAGGCTTAGAAGAATTTGTTAAAGATGCTTTTGCAGATACACTTCAAGAAGAAGATAAGAAAAAGAGAATTGAAAAGTATTCGGAAGTATTTTCCTATCAAGGGAGTAAAAGAACGCCTCCTGACTTAATGCTAAAGAAAGGAGATGCAATAGAAGTTAAAAAGACAGAAACTATTACAAGTGAGTTACAATTAAATAGTTCTTATCCTAAATCAAATCTATCGTCTGACAGTAAATTGATTACAAAACATTGTAGAGATTGTGAGTCTTGGACAACCAAGGATTTTATTTATGTGATTGGGCATATACCTAAAAAATCAAATAATACACTGTCCTCTTTATGGTTTATAGATGGTGCAATTTATGCAGCGGATGGTGATGTATATGCTTCTTTAAAAGATGATTTGACAGAGAATATTGAAAAATCTCCCAATATCGACTTTTCTCCTACTAATGAAATAGGTAGAGTAAATGGTGTAGACCCTTTAAAAATAACCAATCTAAGAATTAGAGGGATGTGGTTGTTACAACAACCTTATAAAGTTTTTGATTATGTACATGGCTATGATTCTAATAAGAAGTTCCAATGTATAACAATATTAAGAACAGATAAGTATAATAATTATCCCAAGACAGTGGTTCAAAAAATAGAAGCTGAGCAACAAATTAAAATTACAGATATCAAAGTTCAAAATCCTAATAATCCAATGGAATTGGTAAATTGTAAATTAATAAAATATACAATAGATTAGGAGCAAATAAATATAGAAAAGCATTCTAGATCAACTCGTCTAGAATGCTTTTTTCCTTTCATTTAGTACTACGAAGTAACCTGTTCAGCACGCAACTGTTTAGTATACAAATCATAATACTTACCATGTTTTTTCATCAGTACATTATGAGAACCATCCTCTAAGATCTGTCCTTTTTGGATCACTAAAATTCGATCACAATTCTTGATGGTAGATAAACGATGTGCAATGATGATAGACGTACGACCCTTGAGCATCTCTTGAATACTCTTTTGAATCTTAGCTTCCGTAATTGTATCAATAGAAGAAGTAGCTTCATCCATGATAAAAATCCGTGGATCTACCAAAACAGCTCGTGCAAAAGACAATAATTGCTTTTCTCCCATAGAGAGCTGTTCCCCTTCTTCACCGATTTCCTCATCCAAACGTTGACCAAATTCAGTAGCACCAACCTTTTCTAAAGCTGCGATGATTTGCTCATCTGTAGCATCCTTCTTTCCATAACGAATATTATCGCGGATTGTCCCTGAAAACAGATGTGGAGTTTGTAAAACAATTCCCATTTGAGCACGCAAACTTTGCAATGTTTTTTGAGTGTAATCAACACCATCAATTTTCAGTTGCCCAGCTTTAGGCTCATAGAATCGGCTGACCAAATTGGCAATCGTAGATTTACCTTCTCCAGTTGCTCCAACCAAAGCAATAGATTGTCCAGCTTCTATTTTTAGATCCAAGTTAGGCAAAACAGAATGTCCTTTGGTATAATAAAATTCGACTTGGTCAAAATGAATATCACCTCGAATTTTATCAAAATCACTAGCATCCTTCGCATCTTCAATTTCAATAGGTTCATCAATCAAGGAAAAAATACGCTCCCCAGCTGATAAACTTCCCAAAGCTCTTGCATAAAACATGGATATATCTACAATTGGGATGAAAATTTTCATGGCATAATCAAAAGAGGCAACCAAGGTTCCAACCGTAATAGCAGCAGGTACAGCAATCGCCATTTGACCTCCAAAAAAAACTACAAAAGCAGCAGCAATAGATCCAATCAGAATCACCAATGGAATATACATAGCGGTATGATAAGCAGCCTTGTAAGAAGATCTACGCATACGATTACTCAGTTGCTTAAATACATGACCTACACGTTCTTCTTGAGCAGTACTTTTGTTGACTACAATACCATTGATATGCTCATTATAAGCAGCTGTGAGTTCACTATTAATCTTACGTGCCTCTCTTGAATATTTTAATACAAGCATTCGGATTCGGATAGAAACAACCAACATAATCGGAATAGAAATCAACATGATTAATCCCAATTTCCAACTATAAACAAGCATAGCACCAATACAAAATGTGATCATACTCATTCCCCAAAACGCTTCCAATAATCCCCAAGAAATTACTTCTGCAACTCGATCAGTGTCTGAGGTCAGTCTAGTTAATAACCAACCTGAAGCAGAGCGATCATAATAGGAAAATGATAGTTTTTGTAAGCGTTTGAACATGGCATCTCGCAAATCATACATCACATATTCTTGGATTCTACCCGTATAACGAATAAAGGCATAAACCCCAATAACTTGGATGAGTCCAATGGCTAAGAATATTCCTGTATAGAAAAATACGCCACCAAAATCAACACCATAAGTACTATCTTCACTAAGTTTTTGTAATTCAGGGGTGACTTCCTTGTCAATCATTTCCATTAATAATAATGGGAAAATTGCATCTGCAATTGCCACAATAACTACCCAAAATAAGAACCAACCTAACCACTTGGGATAACGGGTGGCATAACGCATAATCCGTTTGAGAAAAGGCCATAAGGCTTTCTTACCTGAGAATTCTTGATCTACTAAATGTTGAGACATAATAGATTCGATTTATAATTTAGATTAGCTAGAAATAATGACTAAAACCAATCATTTTTTTAATAAAAATAGACTTTGAGTAAATATCCTTTTAAACGTGTACTTGGATATCATAAACTTCTCGATAAAATCCAGTCTGCGCTAACAATTCATCATGTGTACCTTCTTGGAGTTTTTGACCCTTTTCTAAGACAATAATCTTATCCGCATATTGTACTGAAGTTAAGCGATGTGCAATGATAAAAGTTGTCTTTTTTTGCATTCGTTTACCCAATGCATCTTGGATATTATGTTCCGTTTCAGTATCTACAGCCGAAGTTGCATCATCCAAAACCAAAATATCAGGATCACTAAGTAATGTCCGAGCTAAGGCAACCCGTTGTTTTTGCCCACCTGATAAGGTTACTCCCTTTTCGCCCACTACGGTATCATAAGTTTTTGGCATTTTGTGGATAAAATCAGTAACTGCGGCATCCCGACTTGCTTGCTGAAAATCGGTATCAGAAACATGATCAGTGTGTTGTATAGCTAAGTGACCTTCTGCATCATATTGAGCATAAGCAATATTTTCCTTGATGCTCGTAGAAAACAAAAATGGTTTTTGATGCACAATCCCAAATTTCTTTCTCAGGAATGTCTTATGATAATCGGCCAAAGGACGATCATCTAGATAAATCTCACCTTCTGTAGGTTCGTAAAATCGAGTCAAGAGCTTGATAATAGTTGATTTTCCAGCTCCAGTACTTCCCATGATAGCGATCTTTTTACCTGCTTGTGCAATGAAACTCAAATTGTGCAATGCCCATTTTTGTGAAGCTTTCTTTGTGTCTTGATGTGGATAAGCAAAAGAGACATTTCTAAACTCAATCTTACCTTTGATCACAGGATCTTCCTGTGGAGTCTCTCCATAATCTTCTTGTGCCGTATCTAGAATTTGAGAAATACGTTCCATCGCTACAGATGCCATTCCCAACTGAGATACAATTCGACCCAAACTACGCATTGGCCAAGTTACCATGACAGCATAAGTGAAGAAACTAGCATATTCACCAACCGAGATTTGTCCATGCAATGTGAAATAAGCACCTGCAAAGAGCGATAAGGCAATTTGCATATTCACCAACCAATCTGAAATAGGCCAAAATTTCATGTGCAGGTCAATTTGGCGCACGCCAATATCTCTTTTGACTAAATTTTGTTTTTCAAAACGGTCAATTTCTGCTTGTTCTTGAGCAAAGGCTTGCACCACTCGAATTCCAGACAAGTTTTCTTGAATAATAGCAGTGAGTTTATCTTGTTCATCTTCATGTTTTTGCCAAACAATCTGTTCTTTTTTGAAAAAAAGATAAGCTGTAATTACGATTGGAATTACTAAGGCAATGGAAATAAAAGTATACGGAATATGCACCAAAAACATCATGATTAACGCTCCAATAAATATAGCTGCTAAGCGAATCAGCTCTACAATCTGTGTACTTACAAATTTTCGGATAGTATCCACATCACCTGTACAACGTTGGATCATTTCACCTGTAGGCATTTTGTCTAATTGTGATAATGGAAGCGCTTGAATATGCGTAAATAAGCGATCTCTCAATTGTTTGGTTGCTTTTTCTGTACTACTAGCAGACAAGATACTGGCAAAAAAACGGCTGAGTGCTTGCATACTCGCCAAACAAGCAAAGAGTAACCCAATGTAAAATAAAACAGTCACTAGGTTCTCTAAATGGATTTTGGGCAAAATTGTATAAAATAAACCTGCTATTGGGTCTGCCTCTATAGTTGTAGTCTTACCACCGCTTTTGGAAAAGTTAACTACACCATCCACTGCAATTTGGAGTACCTTAGGTTCTAACATCCTAACAAAAGAGGATACTATGAGTAGTAAACCGGCTAGGAGATAATGCCATTTCCAACGATCCAATACAGAAAATAAAAGGTAGAGTTTGTTCATGTATATTACGATTTTGATGAAGTTGCTTACAAAAGTCCTTGTAGTCTGTAGTTAGTTTGCAACTGATTGATAAGTAGATAATATGTGGAAATTACTTTGTATTTATAAAGAACTGATTATCCGATGTTAAAAAAGAGATTTTGAGGATTATTGGTATGAAACCTCAAAACTTGATGGACTAGAGATATTTATAGAACAATGTTATTTTTTTTTGTGTTGTACTATTTGTTACATGTGATCTATTAAGTTTTTTAAGATGCTTGACGATCAAATCTTTACCGAAACTGCTTGGTTTTGACACAAATGTAATAATCCTCAAAAATTTATGGATGAAACTAAATGTGCAGGATTATTTTAGTGTGTTAAACGAGCTGTTAGAACTCAAAGGAAATCAGATAAGTTCCATGCTTGTTTAAATAATCAAGAAAAACTTTGATTGAAAAAGATTATCTTTGCCATAAATCTATGAAGTTGTTAAAAAAAACATGCTAGATGGATAGATAAGTGTTTGAAAGTCAGTATGAAATTCGTTTTTATTTTTGTGGTAGAGCTAGGAGAGTATAGAAAGAGTTACGAGCTTTAGATTTCAATAACTTGTTTAACAGATAGTCAACTATTTTTAAATAACTTCAATATAGAGATCGTTAGAAAACTTATTTATCTACATAAATAATAAGAGCATGTCTAAAATCAGTGTATCTAATTATAGTATGAGCACTACTTAGCTAAACAAGAGTTTTCATATTACATTTTAGAATAAACTTTGACATACTCTAATATTCCATTATCACTCAATAAAGTATAGGTGAATTATGAAAAAACGTTTTGCAAAGTATACTTACATATTATTATTGAGCCTTACCATTTCTGCTGTAATGCCAACGACTACTTATGCTCAGTGTCCTATGTGTAGGGCTTCTGCTGAAAGTAACTTAAAAAATGGAGGAACAGATGCTCAAGGATTAAACAAGGGAATTGCTTATTTATTATTCATGCCTTATCTGATGATAGGGTCATTAGGATGGTTATGGTGGCAGAATAGAAGAAAGGTAGCAGAGTATGAGAGAGATGAGAAAATTATGGATCTGTTAGGAGATCAAGATATTTAATAAGAATTACCTAAATTGAACAAACAATTATTCTTTTAAACTACTTTGGTGCATAATTTGTAGTGATAGGGTAACTCTAAAAAACGCTTACTACAATTATTTTTTTAAAAATAAAATTTTTTTTTAAAAAAGGTAACACTAAGCAAACTAACACCATTAAGGAACAGTTGACTAAATAATTAGGAATCAAAATTAATAAAACAATCAACGCTTAAGATCATGAATAAGATTACAAAACTTTTTATCATCGCAATCGCAGCTTTCTCATTTGTAGCATGTGGTGGCGATAACACCCAATCAACAAATGACAATATTGATAGCTCAATCACTGAAGGACCTCACCGTGGTGGAGCAATGTATTCACTAGGTAATCAGCAGGTTCAGGTATCTCAAGTTATCAAGATATCTAACGAACGCAAAGCACAAGAACAAGCTTCTGCAGACGAGGAAACAGTTAATGCAATCAGCGATAACTTGGTAGCAGCACAAAGTAAGCAGGCATTAAGCGTTAAGTTTAGCGCAGATGATGCTCCTGTAGAAAACGGTATGTTCATTTTCTCAATTGAATCTGAAGATGAAGGTTCTAAGGAAATGACTTTCCAAGTATTTGATGAAGAAGAATTCGAATTAGCAGCAAATAACGTGATCACTGTGAATCAAGGCGAAAACTATAAGGCTTTGAATGTAGGTGGATTGGATAATGGATCTTACACGTTCCGTTTGAAAGATGGACAAGGTGGAGAACAGGATCATGCCATTGTTGTACAAAATAAATAATAGTTAGTTGCGAATAATGAGTAAGTAGTAAGTATTGATTCAGAGTTATATAGGCGCCTTGGGAAAGGACGCCTATAATTATTTTAAGCAGTATTTATTATATCATCTAAAATAATAAAAGATAATGAACAAGATTTTAACACTTACAGTTGCTGCAATTGCTTCATTTTTATTAGTTGCTTGCGAATGTGATTGTCCTAAGAATACTAAGGAGATTTCTTCAGGAAAATCTGAGGAGGTTCTCAATTCTCCACAAAGAAGTGGAAGTAGTGCAGAAAGTACTACGGCTGCTGCATTAATGGAGAGTTTTTCTCAGATGGCAGAATCTGCAAAAGCTGCAGAGTTTTCTGATCTAACAGCTCCTGCAGATTTTGTAGTTGCAGATAATACGATTTCTAAAACAGCAGAAGGTTCAGGTACAAAAGAAGTAGATGTTAAAGCTGTTATGGGATTGTATAATACGCTTATGCAGGCAGACAGTGATCAGAATATATTAGATATGAAATTCTCCATGTCACAAACACCTGTAGCAGATGGTTTATTTTTGTTTGCACTAGAAGTAGATGAAAATACGAAGGACGCAATTGACTTGAATTTTCAAATGTTCAACGAAAAAGATTTTGAACTAGTAGCAAACAATCGTTTTCAAGTTACTGCAGGAAGTAATTATAAAGCTATTCGTGTGAGTGATTTTGCAAATGGTTCTTATTTGTTCAAATTGACAGATAATGTTGGTCGTGAACTAGTAAGACGTGTTAAGATCGGAGATAACCAAATTACTCAATAAGATATTTTTTGTACGAGAATTTAGTGTTCTATAGCACAAGAACTTATCTCAATTTGTGATGAGTTGTAATATAAAGGCACTTTTGCCTCTATATTTTACTTAAGTAGCAGTAGAGCGTATTATAGGTCGGCTTCGTCTTCAGCTTCTCTTAAGGGCTCCTATACTTTGACTTTGATAGAGTTACTTTATAGCTGATATAGTCCTTGAAGGATTTTTAGAATGAAGTTAGATAACTTCAATAAAAAAACAGTTCGTTGTAGAAATACAACGAACTGTTTTTTTTAGTAAAGTAGGGAGGTTCAGTATTAAGCATATTTCTTCTTTCACCTTTTGCATTGCTGCAAAAGGTGACCAAAAACCCCCGAAGGGCTCAACGAAGTAAATTTCTTTTCTATAAACATCTATAGATTATTGATTATCAGGTTATTTGTCTAATGCTGAACCACGAAGTGCTCTGCGAAGCAAAAATCCCTAAAGTATCCTTCTTTGGAATGGCTCAAGACTATACTATGTATGTTCTATTATCTTTTGTCTAAGGACAAAAAAAAAGAGTTGCTACTTTCTGTAACAACTCTTTTGCGCCTTCAACTGGGCTCGAACCAGTGACCCTCTGATTAACAGTCAGATGCTCTAACCAACTGAGCTATGAAGGCTTGCTTTCAAGTGCGATACAAATATACGACTGTTTTTGAATTATGCAAAAAAAATAATGAAAAAAAGGACTTTTTTTTTCAGTCTGAACCAAAATACTCAGAAAATGCCGTAACTATTGCTTAACTTTGGTCTTGTGAAGCTCTTACAGCAAGAGGTTTCTTATTATTTACTAATTAAGCAAAAAACAAGAACAAATGAGTCTATTGGTTTTGGGGACAGTTGCTTTCGATACAATCGAAACCCCTATTGACAAAGCAGATCGAATTATTGGTGGGGCAGGAACATATATTTCTTGGTCTGCTTCCAATTTTTATAACAATATTCGTCTTGTCTCTGTGATCGGTGATGATTTTCCTCAAGACGAATTAGATGCTTTAAACAAGCGTGGAGTAGATCTAGAAGGATTAGAAAAACGTGAAGGTGAACGTTCTTTCTATTGGGCAGGACGCTATGATCAAGATATGAACTCTAGAGAGACCCTAGTTACAGAACTTAATGTACTAGGAGATTTCAATCCAGAATTGCCAGAGAGCTACAAAGATGTAGAGTATCTAATGTTGGGGAACTTTGCGCCAGCTGTTCAGATGCAAATTATTGAGCAGATTCCAAATCGTCCAAAATTGGTAGCCTTAGATACCATGAATTTTTGGATCGAATCAGCTATGGATGATTTGAAGAAAGTCTTACAAAAGATTGATATTCTAATCATTAATGATGAGGAAGCTCGTTTATTATCAGGAACATATTCTTTGGTAAAGGCAGCAAGAATTATTCGTGCTATGGGACCCAAGTATTTAGTAATTAAGAAAGGAGAACATGGTGCTTTGTTATTCCACGGTGAAGAAACATTTTTTGTTCCTGCTTTACCACTAGAAGAAGTATTTGATCCAACAGGAGCAGGTGATTCTTTTGCTGGTGGTTTCATGGGGTATTTGGCTTCTGCAGGTGATTCTTCTTTTGAGGCAATGAAGCGTGCTTTAGTGTATGGTTCAGTGGTGGCTTCTTTCTGTGTAGAGAAATTTGGAATTAGTCGCTTGAAAGAGATTACTGAGGATGATTTGCGCGCTAGAGTAGACAAATTCTTTAGATTGATGCATGTACCGGTTTTGGTAGATGATGTATATACAAGTTTAAGTGATGGTGAATAATCTGTTTATTCATTATTAGATATACGTGAAGCTCAAAATTATTTACAGATAATTTTGAGCTTCCTGCGTATTAGACCAATATAAAAGTAAAAGAGAGATAGCCTTGTAATAATTCATTATTCCTATGACTAGCTTTATAGAGAATTTTGTGTTTATTAGTGGTTGATAATTAAAGTTTTGTGTGTGATTTTGATTGTCAATTTGTAGAAAACAAATCTTTTTATGCTTTTTGGTGAAAAGTTAAGGCATAGCAGACTATCATGTGTAATGACCACTTTTTTTCATTCTCATAAGTAGGTGGACATAATTAGTTATAGAATAAGTAAATTAGAATTTTTGATGCTGAACAAGGCAAAAACCCCGAAGGGCTCAGCGAAGCTAACCCCGAAGGGCTCAACAAAGTTAAACG
>JAKVCT010000329.1 GCA_022448995.1 Saprospiraceae bacterium | reverse complement strand
AAGCTAAAAGGCTGATTGAATTTACTTCGTAGAGCCCTTCGGGGTTAAATACAAATTAATTGTGGCTATCTACTTACAATCTATTTTTAAACAACTTCATAATAATCGATTAGTTTATGCAAGTTATCAATGAAGATTCTCCTAGAAAAAGCCTGGTCAATGTGCGCGTAGGAGAAGGCGTCAAAATTTACAATTTTGTTAATGCGTATGGTTGTGAGTTGGGGGAAGGTACCAAGGTGGGCTCTTTTGTAGAAATCCAACGTGGTGCTAAGATTGGTAAAAATTGTAAAATCTCTAGTCATACCTTCATTTGTGAAGGTGTAACTATTGAAGATGGTGTTTTTGTTGGACACAATGTATCCTTTATTAATGATATGTATCCTAGAGCTATCAACCCTGATGGAAGTATGCAAACAGATGATGATTGGGAACTAGTACATACTCATGTCGGAAAAGGGGTTTCCATAGGTACTAGTGTAACCATTTTGGGTGGTGTAAAGATTGGTGATTTTGCAATGCTTGGTGCAGGTGCAGTTATTACAAAGGATGTACCTTCTAAGGCAGTTGTAGTAGGTAATCCTGCTAAAATTGTTCGTTATTTGGACTAGTGCTTATTACATTAGTCTGCAAGCCTGCAAAAGACTTACAATCCATTAACAACCAAAAGAATACATAAAACCAACTAAATTCTGCAAGGTAAAAATTGTCAATGAGTAAGAATTCTAAAGTATTCAATAAAGTAAATAATGAAGTACTCGGTGATGCTGAAAAATTCTTTTCAACCTTAACTACATTGGCTCTTTTAGGGATTGTTAGTAACCAAGAAATTAACGAACTATTCACTAAATATAAACAAATTTAAAGCTAATTATGAACTCGACTATAAATGTTCCTTTTTTTGATCTAAAAAGACAATATGCTGGCATCAAAGATGCAATCAAACAAGAAATTGAAGGAGTTTTGGATTCTATGATTGTTACAAATGGTCCAGTAGTATCAGCTTTTGAAGAAGCTTTTGCTAAATATTGCAATACAGGTCACTGTGCAGCAGTGAACTCAGGTTCTTCTGCTTTGCATTTAGCAATGCGTGCATTAGATATCGCTGAAGGTGACGAGGTGATTGTCCCAGCGAATACCTTTATTGCTTCTCCTTGGGGAGCATCCTATGTTAATGCAACACCTGTTTTTGTAGATTGCTACCCTAGTACTTGGGAAATTGATATTGAAGCAGTGGAACGTGCGATTACACCTAAAACAAAAGCGGTGATTGGAGTCCATTTATATGGTCAGCCTTGTGATGCAATTCGTTTAAGAGAATTATGTGATAAGCATGGTATTTATTTTGTAGAAGATGCAGCACAAGGACATGGTTCTACCATACATGGTCAGACTGTTGGTAGTATTGGACATATGGCTTGTTTTAGTTTTTATCCAGGTAAGAACTTAGGTACTTATGGAGAAGGAGGAGCTGTAGTTTCTAATGACAAAGACTTGATAGACCGTGTCAAGCGCTTACGCAACCTAGGTTCTGCTAAAAAATACTATCACGAAGAATTAGGTTATAATATGCGCATGGGAGCAATCCAAGGTGCTGTCCTAAAGGTTAAGCTAGATCATCTAAATACGTGGAATGCTCGTCGTTATGCTATTGCACAACGTTACCTGACAGAGATTAAGAATCCTGCTATCAAGCATCAAGACCAACCAGAAGGTGTCATCTCTGTATTCCACTTGTATGTCATCACAACCGATAACCGTGAACACTTCAAGGCGTATATGGCAGAGAATGGTGTAGGAACGGCTATGCATTATCCTGTTCCTTGTCATTTGCAAGAATGCTATAAAGAACTAGACTACCAGAAAGGAGATTTTGAACATGCAGAGTACCTAGCAAGCCACTGTGTTAGCTTACCAATGTTCCCTGAAATGACTGATGAAGAAGCAAATCGTGTTATTGAGGTAGTCAATGCATATGTACCTGCTAGTGAAACCGTAGAATCCTAAGATTACTACTAATAACATCTATTAAAACAACAGGGTTCTAGTTATACATAGTTATATAAACCTTCTGAGCCATGGCTCAGAAGGTTTGTGCTCAAAAATTACGATATGGAGCGTCTTAAGCAATATCTACCTATCCTCAAAAATCCGAATACACAACAAAAAGGAAACTTTTCTATCGAAGTACTCAATCCTGAGAAAGGGGATTACCTACTTATAGATTCTACAAATAAGGATTGGTTTCCAATTCATGAAGATATTCCGGAGTTGTTAACTACACAACTACTTTATCCTCAGACTTTAGAGCATTTCAAGCAGTATTATGCAAATCACATTGAAGATCTAGGCTTAGAATTTCCTGTATTAGCTACGAATCAGCAACAACTGGAACAAAGAGCACATTTTGATAATTTCTCTGAAGATGATAAGTTCTCCTATGATGATTTTGAAAATCTCCCTTTTTGGATTGCTGTAGATGCTTTTGTTCATGAATATTATAACCTCAGTGCTCAAGAAGAATGTTTTGTTCTAGATATTGGCTGTGGAAATGGTAGAAGCATCGAGCGCTTTATTCCTGAAAATGCAAAAATTATCGGAATAGATATCTCTAGAAAGATGTTACAAAAAGCAAAGAAACGCACCCAAGCTTCTGATGCCTTATTGATGGTAGGTGATGCAACCTTCCCTCCTTTTGTGGAAGATTGCTTTGACTTTTGTATCACTTCTGGAGTATTGTCCAACTTACCTAATCCAACGCAAACCTGTCAATCGATTCACAAGATTCTGAAAAAAGGAGGTGCACATCTAGGCTTAGAAAATAATAAATCTATTTTTCGTTTACCTTTTGATATTCTCAACTCCTTTATTTCTATTTGGAAAAATAAAAAAGGAAAAGAACCTGAGATTAGTCCTAAAATACTGAAGCGCTGGTATGCTGGTTGCAATATTGATATAGATAGCAAAACCTTAGTCTTTTTGCCCCCTCAGATGTTCTCTAAGAATGATGTAGATAGCGCAAAAAAGCGTCTAAGAAAATCTGATAATTTCTTCAAATCCATTGGTTTTAAGAAACAAGGTGGTTTAATAACGTTTAAAGTAAGCAAACAATAATAATGAGTTTTAATATACATTCTTTCCAATCCTATTTAGATATTGATTTGGATAATGGTCAGTGGCAAAATACCACTGTCACCATTCAAGGCAACTTGATTAATTCGCTTGCAGAAGATGCTAAAAACTTAGCAACTAGTGAGGCGGCCTCATTTCGTTGGGCAAACTCTCAACGCCTAGAAACAGATAAAGCCTTTGTTGCACAACAATTTAATGACTTTTTAGGACGTTATGGTTTTGAAACGCCTGAAGCTTTTCAAGAATTCTTGACAGATAAAAAAGTATTCTTAGAAATTGGTGCTGGTGAAGGTCGTCTAGTTGACTGGGTCTTAGAACACTCTGACTGCCAAGTTATTGCTGTCGATATTAGTAACTCTGTCTATTACTTGAGCGAAAAATACAAGAACAATAGTCGAGTTTTAGTACTCAAAGGAGATGCTATTGATTTGCCACTTATCAAGGGCTCGATTGATGTAGTTTCTTGTGAACAAGCTATCCACCATACTGATTATCCAGGAGAAATCTTTAGTAACTTATGTAGTTTCTTGGGTCAAGGTGGTCAAGTACTCCTATCCGTTTATGCACAAAAAAGTGAGCAAAGAGAACGCTTTGATCGAGTGATTCGGGACAGTATTGCTAAGTTATCAGATGCCCGTAAATTTGAAGTAGCTGATCGTATGACCAAAATTGGTCAGCTTTTACATGAGATGAATGTGACGGTTCAAGTACCTAACGATGAGAATGCATTTGGAACAATTAGTGGTATGGATATGAATTTACAACGCTTCCTTTATTATACTGTAATGAAGTGTTTTTGGAATCCAAGCTTCTCGTTTGATAAATGTAAAGAATTCAACCATGACTGGTATAGTTATCCCAAACACCACACTGTTTCGTTCAAAGAAGCTGCAGAGTGGTTCAAAAATAATGGCTTAACTATTGAACATTTTGATATAAATCCTTCAAATGTCAACTTACTTGGAAGAAAAAAATAAGCTAGTATCCTCCTCTATTCATTTATCGATTGTAATTCCATTTCTCAACGAGGAGGAAAATATAGAATCGCTGCTAAGCACATTGAATCACCATCTGCAAGAATTCCCTTTTCAGAGCGAAATAGTTTTGGTAGATGATGGCTCTACAGACAACTCTGTTGCAGAGATTAAAAAACATCATGATAAGGTGCCCAACCTCCGTTTAGTGCAACTGTCTCGCAACTTTGGTTCGCTAGCAGCCTTACGTGCAGGGGTACAAGAAGCAAAAGGTGATTACACTATGTTTTTGTATGCTGATTTGCAAGATCCCCCCACCTTGATTGCTCGTTTATATACTGAAGTCCAAAAAGGCTACAATACCGTTTGGGCTTGCCGAGAATCTGAAGGACAGAGCTTCCGTGCTCGCCTATTTCCTCGATTTTATGCTTGGCTGATGCGACGCTATGCTGTGCCTGATTTTCCTGATAATGGATTTGATGTAGTGATGTTTGACCATAAGGTCAAGCGAGAGCTTAACAATCGCCAAGAATGTCACTCTTCTATCTTTTTGCAGATCCTACAAATGGGTTTTAAGAAGAATAGTATTCGATACAAAAAAGAAGAACGTAAAAGGGGAAAATCAAAATGGACTTTTGCAAAAAAATTCAAATTGGTAGTAGATTCCTTTGTGGCCTTCTCTTACTTCCCTGTTCGCTTGGTAACTATCATTGGATTAGTGATGGCACTAGTTGGATTATTGTGGTTGATTGCAGTCATCATTTTTTACATTGGAGGTATCGACGCACCTTTGGGTTGGCCAGCACTTATGTCAGCCGTATTGATTGGCTGTGGAGTTACCAATTTCTCCTTAGGTATAATTGCCGAATACTTATGGCGAACCTATGATGCTGCTCGTGGTAGCAAAGCGTTTATTATAGATGAAGTCACAGAATTACATCAAGACACAGATCAGGAAGTTCTAAGTTTAGATAGACCTAATGAAATTACGAAGTAACAGTCTAAATGTTATCTTAGTTATTTTTAGCTGATTTTAAGCTACCTTTTAGCTTTGTTAAGTTAAATTTTAAGAGTTAAGTAGGTGGACGTAATTAATTTTATAATAATTCACAAGATTTTTTGATGCTGAACGAGACGAAAAACGTAGGGA
>JAKVCT010000328.1 GCA_022448995.1 Saprospiraceae bacterium | reverse complement strand
CGTGATAGCGGTGCTATCCCTGCGTTTTTCGCCTCGTTCAGCATCAAAAAACCTTGTGAATTATTATAAAATTAATTGTGTCCACCTACTTATTGGTAATCCATCAAAACGTTATAGTTTCTAATGCTTTTCTGCTAAAGTTTGTCTGTAAACTGGTCTAAGTTCCGTTTATTTTCGTTTCTAAGAAGAGAAGTGTATATTTTGGTCAGCACATTAGATAATCATAGTCTGTGACTTTTTATCCTTTTTTATAAACTTCGAGGTGCTCAGCAAAGCAAACTACAAAGTGCTCAGCAAAGCTAAACCTTCACGGACTATAGAGATGAAATACAAACCATATTTTTAGACAGAAAACGATCATATTGAATTCAGGAAGAATATATTATCTTATCCTATTTGTCTTATTTTTAGCTCAGTCTGCACAAGCACAAACAGATTCATTACAAAGAGATACCTCAAAAGTAGATAGTATAAAAACTGCGGCACTGAAAGAAGCTAATCTAAAGCCAATCAATAATTGGCGAGCACAAACTTTTGCTAGTTCAACCGATACCTTTCAGTTGGATAGCATGAGTGTTTTTCCAAATTCAATCCAATTGCGCCAAGCCAAAACAGGAAGTTTAGTTCCAGATTCATTGTATCAAATTATTGATAATCAAATTGTTCTAAATAAAGATTTGCAAGGAGATTCTTTGCAAATTCGTTATCGTGTACTGCCTTATGAACTCCGAAAACCTCTTAGTCATAAGGATCGCAGAATGATAGGACAAAAGGTGAACAGAGAACGATTGATTGGATCTTCTTATACTTATTCAATTTATGAAAATAATTTGGAAGCTTTAGATTTTGATCAGATTACATTATCTGGGACATTTGCTAGAGGAATTTCTTTAGGGAATCGACAAGATTTGGTACTCAATTCTAGTCTAAACCTACAAGTAGCAGGCAAGGTAGGCGATGCCGAAATTTTGGGTTCTATTACTGATAATCAAGTTCCATTACAGCCAGAAGGAAACACACAGCAAATCCAAGATTTTGATCAGATGTTTATCCAATTCAAGTTGAATCCATTCTTATTAGTAGCAGGAGATTATGACTTGAAACGACCCAAGAATAGTTATTTTATGAACTATTTCAGACGCTTGCAAGGGGCACAGTTAGCTATTCAGGATTTGGAGTTTGCCAATGGATTAAAAACCAATGTTGATGGGAGTTTTGCCTTTTCGAGAGGCAACTTTGCACGCAACTCTTTTGATGGTTTAGAGGGGAATCAAGGTCCCTACAAATTGAGTGGGAATAATGGAGAGCGTTTTATTATCATCATAGCAGGAACAGAGCGTGTTTTCATAGATGGGCAACTCTTGCAGCGGGGAGCCAATGCGGATTATACCATAGATTATAATCAAGGAGAAATTACGTTTACCAACCGCCAATTAATTACTAAGGATAAACGGATTGTCGTTGAATTTACTTATACAGATTTGAATTATCTACGAACGGTGTTTAGTGCAAATGCAAATGTAGAATACAAAAAAACGCGTTTTAGATTTAATTTTTTTACAGAACAAGATGCCAAGAATCAACCAGCACAAGAAACCTTATCGGATTCTGCCAAAGTAGTACTCTTGAATATTGGTGATAATATAGATCAGGCCTTTGTTTCGGGAGCGAGTATTCCAGAAGAAGCTACAGGTTTAGTTGCCTATAGAATGATGGATACAATAGCCAATGGGCAGTTGTATGACAGTGTATTTATTTTTGATAATACCGATGCAGGTATCTATAATGTACGCTTTTCGCAAATTTCCTCAGGGGGAAATTATATTCGGACTTTGGATGGAACGAATGGAACTGTTTATAAATGGGTTGCACCCGATTCGCTAACAGGACAAGCCACAGGAACACATGAACCCATTGTCTTATTGATTACACCCAAGAAGAAACAGTTGATCACAGTAGGAGGGGACTATAAATGGAATAAAAATGCAGAAATCAATGCAGATTTTGCTTTGAGTAATCGAGATTTGAATACTTTTTCGCCTGTTGGCAATGAAGATAATGCAGGAGTTGCAGCTCGCTTGACGTATAAACAGAATATTAAATTGCGTAAAGCACAAAAAGACTCTACCAAAGGTAAACCAGTCTTGAGTTTAGGCGGACATTATGAGTTTGTGGACAAAAATTTTGAAGCAATTGATCCCTATCGGAGACGAGAATTTCAGCGAGATTGGAATCAAAATTCAGCGTCTAAACAAGCAGAGCATTTGATGCGTGCATCCGTGAGTTTAGCGAATCCGAAATGGGGGAGATTAGTTTATCAATCGAGTGCTTTATTGAGAGACACAGCTTATCAAGGTTTTCAGAATAGTTTGGATGCTAAATTACAATATAAAGGTTTTGAATTGACAAGTTTTACCAGTTATTTACAGACTAAATCGAGTACAGAACAGACCCGTTTTTTACGTCCAAAGGCAGATATTGGTTATCGTTTTAAGAAGTTAAGAGGCTGGAAAATAGGTGTATATGGTGAACAGGAATGGAATAGGAGATTAGATATAGAAGGGGATAGTTTGAGTCCAACAGGTTTGCATTATAATTTATTAAGAGCTTATAGCGAATTACCAGTAGATAAAGGTTTTGGGTTCAATTTTTCTTTTTCTCGGCGTTATGATTATGCACCTGTGGGACGTGAGTTTGTGAATAATACAGTGGCGGATGATATTGTATTTAGCGGACAGTGGGCACCAAAGCAGAAGAAAAAAGAATCTGGTGATCGTGAAAAAAATAAACGTCGTTTGACCTTGCGTTCTAATTTGGATTGGAATTTTACGTATCGTAATTTAAGAGTTCAGGATACTTTGTTGAGCAACCAAGATCCGAAGGAAACCTACTTGGGGCGTTTGTCTTATCGACTAAATTTTATGCGAAATTTCATCAATTGGACTACAACTTATGAGCTAGGAGCGGGGCAGCAGCAGAAAATTGAATATAATTATGTAGAGGTAGACGCTGGACAAGGTGTTTACCAATGGATTGACAGAAATGATGATGGTGTGCAGCAACAAAATGAGTTTGAACAAACAAATTTTCAAGATCAGGCAAATTTTATCCGTGTCACGGTATTAACTGGTGATTTTGTACGTTCTAATAATGTCGGTTTTAATCAGAATCTGAGTTTAAACTTTAGATCCTTGAGCCAACAGTTCAAAAAGAAGGGAAAAAAGCAGAAAGGTTTGGACTTTTTGGGACGTTTCTCAACCCAAAGTATTTTCCAAATTGATCGCAAGACGTTGGTTAGTGCAGATATCTTAGTGTTTAATCCTTTTCAGCTGAATGTAGCGGATACTTCTTTGGTTTCTGTGCAGTCTCGGATTCAGAATACTGTGTTTTTTAATCGTTCTAAACCCAAATTTTCTTTAAAATTTAATCAAATAGATAATCGTAATAAGACCTTATTGGTAGGTGGTTTTGATAGTCGTAGTTTTCAGGAATATTCCTTATTTCAGGGATCTACTTTTGGTCGAATGTTTCGAATACAAAATCTTTTAGCTTATGGAAAACGTACTAATACTTCTGAGTTTTTTCCTGATCGAAATTATCAAGTTCAGTATTATAAAGCGGTACCTGAATTTAACCTTACTACCGCCAAGAATAAGTTCAGAGTTACCTTAGAATATGCGTTCAACTACAAAAAGAATCAGATCAATGCTGAGGAATTGGCGATCAGCCATCAGCTAACTTCCCGTGTGAAATTCACTCCTAAAAAAACGAATTTAGAAGCTTCTTTTTCCTTTGTTCAACTCAATTTTGATGGACAAAGCAATACCGCTGTGGAGTTTATTATGACCGATGGTTTGCAAAATGGGCAGAATTATTTGTGGTCGCTTAGTTTCAATCGGGCTTTGTCCAAAGATGGTAAAATCCAAATGTGGTTGAGCTATGAGGGGCGAAAGGTGGGGGATAATCCTGTGGTGCATGTGGGAAGAGCGCAATTGCGTGCTTCGTTTTAGGTGGTTTATTAATCTAAAAAATAATAACAATCGAGTTGATAACTGAAAAGGAAAATATTGCGGATACATTCTATGCCTTTCATGATGGAGATATAATTTTTGACAAAGAAGAAGGTCTGAATCAGATTTGGAAAATAGAATGTGAATATCTTGCGGAAATGATAAAACTTGAATTTTAGAATTTGAAGCAAATACAATTCCTGCAATCGTAACAATAAAATTGACTGATGTGCCTACCTTAGAA
This sequence comes from Saprospiraceae bacterium, assembly GCA_022448995.1. GTDB lineage: Bacteria > Bacteroidota > Bacteroidia > Chitinophagales > Saprospiraceae > JAKVCT01. The sequence continues at coordinate 1,017 of JAKVCT010000328.1, read as the reverse complement.
ATTGATGGGACAGGAAGAATTGAAGCCATATACTAGTAAATAAAATGTGTATTAAGTAATAATAGGAGACATGAGATTTAACAAACCTGCATACCCGACAGTATATTTCAGCGAAGAGATTTGGGTTAAATGTCCAAAGTGTTCTAAACCTGCATTAGTGAAAACCGAATTACCAAAGTATATAATTCCATTTCCGCGTGGGCACAAATCTGTTTGTAACTGCAACCATTGTGGATTTCAAGAAACAGATGATAATAATTGGTCGGGATACCTTCAAGGTTTTGTTAATCAGGCATGTGGAAATTGTGGAAGTGGAATATCTCATACAACAAAAGCTACAAAGGAACCCTATGAAAAATCAGAAATTACATGTAGTGTATGTAATGATACAAGGGACTACGAGCTTCAATGGTATCGTTACCAAAATGAGAAACCTACTGATCCTTATTTTGGATTTGACTTATGGCTTCAAACAAACATAAAAGACAATGTTCTTTGGTTGTTTAATATCAACCACTTAGATTATTTAAATGAATATGTTGGTGCTAAACTCAGAGAAGATGATGGTAGACATAAATATTCAATGATAACAAATTTACCTCAGTGGGTGAAATCACGTAAAAATCGTGATGTATTAGTTAAAAAACTAAAAAAACTGAAGTGTGAATTTCAAAATAAAACTGTTGATGACAAGGTGTAACAATCTATTAAACCAAACTGCTTTATATATTAATCGTTATCAATAATTTTTCAATACTCAAACCATGACAATAGAATTATTAAAAGGAGATATCACTAAGATGAAAGTAGATGTTATAGTAAATGCAGCAAACACATCTTTATTAGGTGGTGGGGGTGTTGATGGAGCTATTCACAGAGCTGGGGGAAAAGAAATACTAGATGATTGTAAAAAAGTAAGAGCTAGACAAGGAGGTTGTAAAGTTGGAGAAGCAGTAATAACAACTGCAGGAAAATTAAATGCAAAAAATGTTATTCATACTGTTGGTCCTCGATGGA
>JAKVCT010000327.1 GCA_022448995.1 Saprospiraceae bacterium | reverse complement strand
TGAATCAATTGTTTTTGGCTACGTACGTCAATATTATTGGTCGACATATACTCATTCTTGTTGTTAGTGATTGTCTCCCAACAAAAATAAGATTCTCTCTGACTTTATTTTAATCAAAGAGATTTTTGTTTTGCCTATGTTTTTCCTATAATTTATATTATGTTAAGTAGAGTTTTCTACAAAAAGAAAAACAGCAGAATTCTCACACCCTGCTGTCATATTATTTTCTCTAAAAACCTTAGAACAAAGGATAAAAGACAAAAAGGGAATTACTTACCTTGAGCTTCGTCCACCTTCTTTTTGTACTCCATGAACTTGTCATCTTCTGCCAAGCGAGCGTAGACCTCTTTCAATGCAATCAACACTTGCAACTCACCTGGTTTGATACCTTCTGCTACTAACAAAGATTCCAAACCACTCTTCAATAAAGAATTATACTCTTCGTTCATCTTCTTATAAGTTTCAGAACGTGTATCTGTCATTTCATTCAACTTACGTGCTAAGCTGTTAGAATAATTAACATGAACTGCACCTAAACTATAAGCACAATTATAATGATCAGCCTTAGTTTCCAAGCCTTTCTTGTACCAGTTCACAGACTTAGTAAAATAATCAGCAGCTTCTTTTTCCTCACCTTTTTCTAAAGCGGCACGGAATAATTCGTCATACATATTCCCCATTACAAAGATCAACTCAACATTATTTTTATCTGCTTCTACAGCTTGCTGCAATTGCTCTTCTAGTTCAGCTAAACGACCTTCAGATAATGCATAGTTAATTTCTGTAATCAAAAGTCCTTGATTTAGAGGATATTGTTTTCTAGCTTTTGCTAAAATTTCTTTTGCTTTATCTTTTTTATCAGCGTCATAGTAACTATTTGCCAATAAGCTATAAGTGCTAGTTGCTAACTCCTCTTCCATATCCCCTTTTTCTAGAGAAGGCATCAATAATTTCTCTGCTTCTTCCATTTTACCAACTTTGGCAGCACTTACACCTGCTAAGCGAGCAGCTTCAGCTTCTTTGAATTTAAATTCAATCTTAGTTTTAGTAAAAAATGCAGTTTTAGGATTAATATCCAAGATACTTGAGAAGTGATTGTATGCACTTTCATAGTTTTTAGCTCCAAATGCATCAGCACCACCGTTGTACAAAGCACCAGAAACAGCTTCAAATAAGGTAGAATAAGTGCTCTTACCAGGAATTTTATGCTTAGGTTTACCTTTAGCTTCCAATTTAGCCACATCCAAATCTAAGCCTTTCATCAATGCTTGGTATGCCTCGTATCCAGCATTAGGATTCTCTAGCTTAAGCTCTTGATTAAAAGCAACTTGTGTATAGATACTTCCTTTGTATCTCCATGTTTTAGCTTGTTCCTTGGTACTCTCATGTGCACAGGCCTTATCTATACTTGCTTTAGCTCGCTTCAATTCTTTGACATCTCTACCCGTTGTATAAGCGTCTAGAGACATGGTAGCTACCGTGATTTCGCTTTGTTGCGCTTGAATCGCTTCAGTTCCTGTGATTCCTCCGATTAAAAATGCGGCAATTGCCGTTCGCATAAATACTTTTCTCATTAAAACTAATTTAGTAGGTTTGAAAACCCTTGTTTATACAAATAACATTGTTTGAATGAAGGCTAGTGTCTAATCTCTTGCCTATCTACTTCCTAGATGCAAAGAAAATGCAAAAAAGTCGTTTTTGTAAAAATAAATTCCTTTTTATGATAAAAATTCCTTCTTTCTGTTGACAAATACAAAAAAGCTCGTTTCAAATGGCACAAGCAAACCACTGAAACGAGCTTTTTTGATAGTAAATCTTGAGCAAATAGACTCAGATCCTATTTATTTTGCATTATTACAGTCAATAATAGGACCCACGCCTGCTTCTTGACGTACACCAGCTATAAAAGTATCCCCATAAGAACCACCCTTATAGTTTTCTTTGAAAGAAATTGCATGAATAATACACCAATCCATTTCAGAGTTATAGTCCACAAAATATCCTTTACAAATTCTGTATAAGATCTCTCCTGTTACTTTGTGTTTTACAATTGTCCAATCATCAGAGACAACATTTAGTGTTTTGAATTCTGTGTTATCCTTCTTACACAAAGCCTTAGTTAAACCTTCGCATTTAGTAAAGAAACTTCCTGCATGCATTTTACCTTTAGCGGGAACACGTACACTTGCTATTTCAGCAGCAACAGCCTTGTCAGCAGCCGCTTTTACCTTACCTTCAAATTCTACTACTACAGCTTTTGCTTTTGCACCTGACCATTCTGTTAATTTTGCTTCTGTTTGAGCAAAAACAACCATTTCTAAATTTTGAAAATCATCGATAAATGGTGTGTACTTATCTCCTCCTATTCCCCAGTTACATTTCCCACCATAAAACACATAAACCCCTTTCTCCAATTCTAAAATTCTAGTAGAGCTAATACAACTCCGATCTTTTTGATAAGGTTTGATAACTTCTCCTGCGGCATTTTCAAAAGACATACTATGTTCTAAATAAACATTACCACCATAAACATCTGAAAGTTCTTTGTCGATTACAGGACCGCTACATCTGGTACAATAACTTTTACCTTTATTACGTCCTTTTGCAATAATAATCTCAAGTCTGTCTTCATATTTTTCATTCTGTCTAACCAAAAAACCATCGACTAAACGATCACTGCTGGATACCAAGTAACCTGCTTTGGCTGAGGTCATATAATAATTAGGATCTTCGCTCAAAGAGGCTCCACCACCATCGCCACCACCTATTACCTTCATAAATCCAGCTAGGGGTTTCTTTTTCTTTTTGCCGTCTTTTTGCGCGAAGCTATCATTAAAAACTAGGAAGGATAGTAAAAGCATCAAAGTTATCTTTGATGTTCGGAATAAATTTTTGGAATTTGTTAACATGGTTTTTTAAAATTTTGGTTTAATGTCATTTCTAGTATGCGGATCTTAGAATTTTGACTACTAAGACTACATACTATAGTTGGAAAATAATGCTTGTATTTTTTTGTAATTCATTGGGATTTGAATTACATATATATTAATTATACTTATAAAAGCATATGTTGTTCTCTAAATACTTGTTGTTCTCTATGCGTCCACAAATATATGTTCTTTTACTCCATAAATTCAAGTTTTTCTTAAAAAAATGTAAAAAAATAGGAATTTGCTTAGATAAACAAATTCCTAACTTTAATATTTTTATATGCAAAAATTATTATTCTTCAGAGTTATCTCCAGGTTTTTCTTGGTTGTCGGCTGCGTTGTCAGCTGTTGTTGTTCCTTCTTCATTTTCGCCATCTGGAGTTTCATTTTCATTATCATCTTCTTCAGAATAATGAATCAAAGCAAGATCAGCAATAGCATCTTTATTTTTCAGATTGATCAACTTAACACCTTGAGTAGCTCTTCCTGAAACAGAAATATTATCTACAGCCATACGAATAGTCAGACCAGACTTAGCCGTGATCATTAAGCCATCCTTGGCTTGTACCGCTTTTAGTCCCATCAACTTCCCTGTTTTTTCCGTGATATTCATGGTTTTAACACCCTTACCACCACGAGATTGAGCACGATATTCTTCTAGTAAAGTACGTTTACCAATTCCTTTTTCAGCAACTGTAAGAATAGTTGTTTCAGGATCATCTTTATCCACACAGACCATTCCTATTAATTCCTCTCCTTCTCCGAGAGTCATCCCTTTTACACCTGTTGCCATACGTCCCATAACACGCACATCGTTCTCATTGAATCGGATAGACTTACCATTATTAGCCCCTAGAATAATATCATTATTACCATTGGTTAATTTTACTTCAATAATTTCATCCCCTTCACGGATTGTAATTGCATTGATACCACCAGATCTTGGTCTAGAATAGTCTTTGAGTTTAGACTTTTTAACCAAACCATTCTTACTAGCAAAAATCAAACTATGAGACTGCAAAACATCTTCCGTAGATAAATCAGCAATAGGAATATAAGCCTTTATTTTTTCATTATCAGGGAGTTGTAAGATGTTTTGAATAGCCCTTCCTTTAGAAGTTTTTGTTCCTTTAGGGATCTCATAAACCTTCAACCAATGACAGCGTCCTTTGTTGGTAAATAGCAATAAATAGTTGTGAGTGTAACTAGAAAAGATATGTTCGGTGAAATCACCATCTCTAGTTTTAGCAGCTTGCGAACCACGTCCACCGCGGCGCTGCTCTTTCAACTCGCTAATCAAAGTACGTTTGATATAACCTAAATGAGAGATACTAATCATCACCTTTTCATTAGAAATCATATCCTCAATACTAATCTCACCTTCAGCATGTGTAATCTCTGTATTACGTCCCCCTCCGTATTTTTCTTCTACTTCAGTCAACTCCTCTTTGATGATACTGATTCTTCTTTCTTCTCTAGCTAGAATATCTTTTAGATCTTCAATCTTCTCAATCAAGCCTTTGAATTCTTCGATTAGACGCTCACGCTCTAAGCCCGTCAGGCGCTGTAAACGCATATCTAGAATTGCTTTGGCTTGTTCTTCACTTAGACGATTTCCTTCCAAAGCCAAGTACTGAGAGAACTTATCTAGAGCATCTTGTTTTGGCGTAAAATCAAAATTCATCAAAGCCTTTTTCGCCTCATCTCCATTTTTACTAGCTCGAATCAAACTAATAATAGCGTCTAAGCGATCTAGAGCCGCAAGTAGACCTTTTAGGATATGAGCACGTTTTTCTGCTTTCGCCAAATCATATCTTGCTCTGCGCTCAACTACCTCCAAACGGAATTTAACAAACTCTTCGATCAATGATTTCAAGTTCAATAACTGAGGACGACCATTAACCAAGCAAATATTATTAACACCATAAGAAGATTGTAAGGCACTGTATTTGTACAACTTACTCAAGACAACATTTGCATTGCTATCTTTTTTCAATTCAAAAACAATACGCATACCCTTACGATCTGACTCATCGCGAATATCTGCTATTCCTTCAATCTTCTTGTTATTCACCATATCTGCAATCTTAACAATAAGATTCGATTTGTTAACTTGATAAGGAATTTCAGTTACAATAATGCGTTCTCGACCAGTTTTCAATACTTCAATTTCGGCTTTACCTCTTACCACAACTCTTCCACGTCCAGTTTCGAACGCTTGACGCACACCGTTCAATCCATAAATAGTTCCACCCGTAGGAAAGTCTGGTGCCTTGATGTGTTCCATCAAACCATCTACTGTAATTTCATTGTCTTCCAAGTAAGCTAAAATTCCAGAAATTA
>JAKVCT010000326.1 GCA_022448995.1 Saprospiraceae bacterium | reverse complement strand
ATAACCTCTAAAGAGCTAGAAAAATGCCCTTTCTCTTTATATATTACTATGCCTAAATCTAAATCCATTATCTAATTATTTTAAAACAGGGTACTCTAATATAGATTACTAAATATGCTGTACAGGAGGCATTGCCTTAGTTGCCTTCACCAAAAGCTCTTGTCCCTCAGGGCTGTAAGCCTCTTCTAAACTTTCTCCCACTTGTATTAATATTCCTCCGCACAATCGCTCTGCTTTGATGTATGGGTTTTCAAATATGGCATCTCCACCTTGGCGTTTGAGTTCATCATGGTTGTAGTATTGAAGCCAACCCAAAAATGGATTTCTTGGCGTTCTTTCCCATTCTGTAAATTCAATATAGTCTTCATATGTTGTTTTGCTAACTTCAATATCCTCACAAACAATATATTCTATAGTGGTTGACAATTGAGTAGCAATATCTATAAAAAGATCTTTTTCTGAAATTTTTAAGTACTCAGGATAAGTATTCGGATTGATAGATATCTGTATTTTGGGAAAATCAGGAAATATAGAGAAGGCAACATTATATTCTGTATTTTTTAAGATTAAAAACCGATCTTCTATTTCTAAATACTTTTCTATTTCACTAAAATCCCAAGCATTTATCTGTCTAGAATATTCTGTAGTTGTCTCTATTAATTGAGGATTGGGCAAATCTAGTTTCTCATTAAGGAATTTCAATATGCCTAAAAGTCTTCCTTTATCATTTTTAATGGTTGATTTTATCAAACAAATAGAATTATTTACTCTTATCATTTTCTATTTTTATTCTCAAGATAAATGATTTTAAGAGCAAATCAAAAACAAAAAAGCAGTGCCCAATCTCGCGACTAGGGACTGCTTAAATTACACAAACCTCCTATTTTAAATCTTTGTTGTTATTATAGCTAAAATTATATAAAATGTCATCTTTTTCAGCGAAGGGCTAAAGGCCTTCGCTATGTATATATTCAATATTTTTTATATTCGATATTCTTTACGGGTTGGGCTAAAGACCACCCCGTTATGCTTTGGTGTTTTTCACGTTCATCGTTACATCTTACAGCGAAGGCGTTAATTTCATTGATCCTTTCAGTATTTTGCTTCGCAGAACTTTTCGAGGTTAGCCCTTCGCCACCAAATTTTTAACTTATAACATTTCACTTAATTTCAGCTATATAATTTATCTTAAAATTCAATTTTATCAATTGCAGTGATCAAAGCATCTTTGTCTTGTTCAGCCATTTGCATCAAATCAAAGATTTTTTCGCTCCAACCTGCCAATTTGTAAACATTGCCTTTGAATACTGTTGTACCATATCCTCTCAAATCCACACTGAACACACGCACATCAGGATTGATCTTCAAGTATTTTTCATACAAGGCATTGAAATGGTTTCCTCTACGTCCTCCAGTATCATACCAGCCACAACCTGTACCAATTTGCATATCAGAGAAAATCACTATACGTGCGACTTTGCGACGTTCTTTGATCAATTTTTCGAACATAGTGAAGACACCTGTTTCAGTACCACCACCTACTTTTCCACCTTCACGATGTACTGTTTTGAAGTTCTCCAAAATTCCTTTGGAACGATTCAATTTAGGTGTTATCAAACGATCTCCAAACAAACCAATGCAAGTGTTGTCACAACGACTCCAGTACATAGCTGCAAACAAGTTGGCAATATCTGCTGTTGTGCGCTTGCTCATTGCAGAAGTCGCAGAACTTCCACCATAATCTCCACGCATACTACCAGAGTTGTCGGATAAAATCACAGTTTCACCTTCCAACAAAGGCAAATTTGCCACAGAGTGGTTCAATGCTGCTTCGATCGCTTTCAATACTCGATCTACTCGGTTTCCGTATTGCTTAGCTTGTGCTTCTGCATCTTTTTCGAAGACTAAAGTACCTTTAGTTTTACCTTTTTTCAAAGCTTCGATTTCTGCATATGCAGACAAGAAACGGAATGGCAATTGACGAGAACGCAATACGGCATTTCGGTTGGACAAGTAACCCAACATTTGATCAAAAGCCTCTTTGGACAATTCTGCTTGGATCAAGTTACGCAAGTTGCGCAATAATGCCATGTAGCCCAAACGCTTGGACAAAATCATATCTTCCCAAGCCTCTTGCTTCGCTGCTTTTTTGTCTTTTGCTTCGCCTTGTCCAGCTTTGCTAATCTTTGCTTCCCAAGTTTGTGTGTTGCGCAAAGTACCTGCTACCAAGTCTTGCAATGCTTTTGCATTAGCTTGTGTAGGTATAGGATGTACTAAGTTGACCAAGTCAACCAATTTCACATTACTTGTTGCTTTGCGGTATTTTGCTAATTGGTAAGCATCAAAGCGGTCAAAGGCTTTTGCGAAACCTTTTTTCATTGCATTAGGCAATGTTTTTTGTCCTTTTTGGAACAAATAAGCTACAATTTCCAACATGTCATCAGGACGAACTACCACTTTGTCATAGAAGTGTTTAGCCCAAGCTGTTCCAGATGCATAAGCGCTCAACTCAGCTGCTAATACATGGGTAATGGAACGCATATTGAAATGATCTCTTGCATAAATTGCTGCTTTTGCCGCGAAATCTGCAGGTACATCTTTCAATAATGTGATTAAATCCTTAAATGTATCCTGCCCTTTTCGGTAATAAGAATTCTGTGCAAAAGAAGTCAACAAGAGTGCCGCTAATGCAAATTTTTCCTCATACTTGTAGGCTCTTGCGCCCATATGATTCAAAACTACTTTGTCTTTTTTCTTACGTTTTAAGTTGAAAGGTGCCATTTTGGAATTTGTAATGGTTGATGATAAAATATCGTTAAACTTCTATGAATTATAATCCTATGGGCATTGGGCTTACACCACAATGCTGACAGATGTATCGTCCCTTCAGGACTCATAATTGTTTACTCTAGATGAGTATATGATTTTTCATTTAAGTTTAATCTTCATTGGTCGCATGAATGGGATTCGAACCCATACTTAAAGCTTGTAAAGCTATTGTGCTCACCATTTACACCATCTTGCAAATTGTGTACATCCAAACATTGTCACTAAAGGTTAGAACAAAGAAAACCTGTTGATTTAAAGTGTATTTTTACTTTAATCATAATTCATATAAAAACTAAAACTACAATGTAATTAACTGATTATTAAAACTAAAAGGTAAGCTAATTTGTAGTTCTATATTCATTCACTACAAATTAGTAGCTGAATACTTAGCGTAGAATGAAACGTTTATTATACCTATTTTGCCAGTTTTCCTGCATGTTCTGATTTGAGAACACGAGTAATGGCGTAGTGATATTATATGGATATAATGGTTTCACGATTTATTGTTATTTGATTAAATTTTGTTGTGGAATTTGATCTTATAACTGCTTGTAATGTAGAATCGTTCCCCTATCATGTTTTTTTTGATCTTTTTTTTAAAAAAGTAACTAAAGAAAGACACTATCCAGAGTAGGTTTTGAGTATTGCTGTACAGCAAAAAATACTAGTAATTATCTTTTTGGAAAAATGGGGAGGTATCTATTGATAATTAGCCTCAAAAAAATGTGGTCTCCGAACTTGCCGAGACCACATAGAATAGTTCAAAAACTTCCTAAATTGTACTACAAATACAATAATTTTAATCTACTTTTTCTTTTATTTTTTCAACACTTGTTTTGTCTTTGAGAGATTCACCACTAACGCCTTCTGTTATTTCGTTGTTGTTGTCTCTGTTTATCTTGTTTATCCTTCGCACTTAGAAAATCTACTACACCTCTAATCAAAAAACTCATCGCTAATAGAGTAAAAAATCCAAGGATCAATACAATATAAATAGTCCGATAACTGTGTGAAGGATCTTTGATACTAACTCCAGAAACTAAGGTAGAAACCAGACCTGTACCAAGAATTAGAGATACAAATCCTATCATAGATCCCTGAAGATATTTCTTAAAACTATTAACAAAAATACCTGTTGCTGCATTAAATACTGTAAAAAATAATAGCATGGCTGTGGATGCTTGCCAAGCAAAGGCAGGTTCTTTGATTATGAACTTACCAACAAACATGAATAATAATGCTGCCGCAAAGGCTGCAGAAGCTTGTTTGTATGGATGTATTACATTAAGTTCTATATACTTTGATTTTGGTTCTGTCATGGGTAAGTAGCTTATTTTAGATTACAATCAATATAAATGACAATATCTATAATACCATCTAATCATAGTAAGCAACTAACGAAATTATACTATGTATAAAATTAATCAACTATTTTATCCCTAACTTTAATTCCGTCAAATACTTAGCCCCTCTTCTTATTTTGGATTTACTTAAATACTAAGAGTCTCAAAAAAACCAAAATAACTCTAGTCCCTCATCACACTTACCAACTGATAACCAATACATTACACAGCAAAAAATTTTATAAAAGCAAATGTATTTAATATTGGTTATAAATTAGTTATCTAGACCGTATTATACTATAAATAAGATTTCTACCTTCATAAACATAAAAAAGGGAAAGTGGTTTTGAATTTTTCTGGTCAACTGTTGTTGTTAGAAAAAATAATTAAGTAACAGTCTAAATGTTCTCGTAGTTATCTTTAGCCGATTTTAAGCCACCTCCTGCTTCACAGAGCCTTGCTGTACCCTGCTACAGCTCTGTTCTGCTCTTTGAATCTGACTAAAATCATTCTACATCTATTCTGCGATTACTTTTGTCCTCTTACTTGGGCTGTTTCAGTATTAAACAAATACAACTGATAATCAATTAAGTATAGTAAGTAGGGATATTAGCTTCGCAGAGCACTTCGGGGTTTAGCTTTGCTGAGCACTTCGTGGTTTACTTCGTAGAGCCTTTCAGGGTTAACTATAAATTAATTGTGTTACTTAGTATTTTAAGGAGAAAAAAACCAACTTTTTGCACTTGATGGTCAAAAGCGGGGTGACCACGCAGTGCTCTGCGAAGCTAACCTCTCTACTTAAGCTATACTAGCAGACTTTGATACAACTTTTCAATTAAGTTGTATCAAAATCTGCTAGCTGATATTAATTTAACTCAAATAGAGCTACGCTCTCAATGTGGGAGGTATGAGGAAATTGATCTACCAAACAGAATTTTTTGAGTTGATAACCTGCTTCCATTAAGGTCACCGTATCCCGAGCTTGTGTAGATGGATTACAAGACACATAAACAATTCTATTTGCTCCCAATTCGATCACACGTTTCAAGGCTTTTGGTGCAATTCCTGCTCTTGGTGGATCTAAAACGATCGTCCCAATTCTACCCTTATACTGAGGATAATCAT
>JAKVCT010000325.1 GCA_022448995.1 Saprospiraceae bacterium | reverse complement strand
CAAAGCAGAACTGGGTTAACAAGTTTTTCGCCCTTTGTCGTCAGAGGACAAAATATGGTTCTACCGATAAAGCTACTCCATTTTGATGTAGAGCGAATTAGTAAAGTAGATGTAGCTTTAGAATGGTCAACAGCTTCTGAAATAAATAATGAGGGTTTTGAGATAGAGCGTATGCTCGATAATGAAACGACTTTCAGCAAAGTAGCTTGGTTGGAAGGACAAGGAACAACCCTTAATACCTCTCATTATTACTTCAAAGATCCTAATGCCTATTCGGGAATATCATATTACCGTCTAAAACAGCTGGATACTGATGGTAAAGCAAGCTATTCTGATATTAAGGCTGTGGAGGGAATAAGAGAGGATTCTGAGAATATAACTATCTTTCCCAATCCAGTCAATGATTATATTCGTATTCGTTTGTTTTCTTCTGCAACAGAAGCTACAGTTCTTATTTTTGATACTAAAGGAGCTTTGGTGCTTTCGGAGAGGCATAATATATCTAATAACGAGATAATACAGGTTAATAATCTCTCTCAACTCGCAGATGCATTGTACACAATTATGATTACAACAGAAAATGGAGATACTTATTTTAAGAAATTTGTAAAAGAATAGAATTATGATCAGTAGTTCCTTTAAGCTTCCCTGACTTTGAAGGATCTCTTCTACTGGATATAAACTATTATAGAGTGCTTAATCTCTTCAATAAAAAGATATGAAAAAAAATACACTTATACTCGCATTTATGCTATTTTCCCAAGTTCCTGCCTATACACAGGGAGTTGGTATCAATGCTGACAATACTGATCCAGATGCCTCGGCTATACTGGATGTAAAATCCGTGACTAAAGGTATGCTAATACCACGTATGACCTCTACACAAAGAGATGCAATTGGTACTCCGGCGACTAGTCTGATGATTTATAATACAAGTATTTCTTCCTTTGAATTTTATAATAATACTGCTTGGATAAAATTTGGCAGCACTGGGCTTGAACAAGTAACTGAAGGTGGAAATACAGGCTGGCGTTTATTTGGGGCTAATTCTGCAAATCATGGTAATATTGGTAGTAATGCTGTAGATTTAAGTTATTCATTTTATGCTAGTGCTACAAGAGGGGCAACTGGAAATTATTCTACTGCAACTGGTTTTTATACAATTGCATCTGGACATTATTCTTTTGTCATGGGTTATGGTTCCGTTGCTTCAGGTGAACATTCTACGGCCATGGGATTAGTTTCAACTGCATCTGGAAGTAATTCAATTGCTACAGGATATTTGGCGCTTGCATCTGGAAATCAGTCTGTAGCTATGGGGAGTAATACTGCTGCCTCTGGTACTAATTCTGTTGCACTTGGTTCTAATTCTACTGCACTTGGTTATATAAGCACTGCGATGGGCTCTCGATCAACAGCATCTGGAGCGTATTCTACTGCAATGGGCTCTGAAACAACAGCACCAGGATATGCATCCACTGCTATGGGGGATAACACAACTGCTAATTCAGCAGCAGAAACTGTAATGGGTATGTACAATACAGATTATACACCTACCTCAGCAAGTTCTTGGAATGCTACAGATAGATTATTTGTTGTTGGTAATGGGGTGTCAACTTTTTCTAAAAGCGATGCTTTTATATTATACAAAAATGGAAATGCCACTTTATCCGGAACACTCACACAGAGTTCAGATAGAACCTTAAAAACAAATATTTTACCACTCAGTAGTTCTTTATCTAATATCTTAGAATTAGGGGGATATAGTTATCATTGGATAAATACGGAAAAGCGAGGTGAGGATAAACAGATTGGTGTAATTGCACAAGAGGTAGAGGCACTATACCCAGAATTAGTACACAAAGATGGAAATGACAAGCTTACGGTCAACTATAGTGGTTTAATCCCTGTTTTGATCGAGGCTACCAAGGAACAACAGAATATTATTGAGCAACAAAGTAAAAACATAGAGCAACAAAATGAAAAAATAATGACTCTTGAGAGTGAGATTAGAGAGATTAAAGAACTTTTGAAGAAGAACAAACTTAGTAGTCCTTCTGATACTGCTAAAAATAATTCCCACTAGGACTTTTGGCTTGAAAGACTGTAATAAGTAGATAGCCACAATTAATTAATTTATTAATTCGTGATGTCACTACTAAAAAAGAACCTATTGCTCTTTGGATAGAATAGGTTATCTGAATTAATCTATTTATGGCGATTATACTTTTGCAAACTTTTAAAAAATTTTAGGGATGAAAAAGTCTATTACTCTCTTTATGGTACAGATAATTCTCTGCATTACTATAGAGGCACAAACTGTTGGTGTATCTATCAATAATGATGGTACAGATCCCGATGCATCAGCAATACTTGACATCAAGTCAACGACACAGGGATTCTTAATACCACGTATGACCTCCATACAAAGAGATGCAATTAGTAATCCAGCGACTAGTCTGATGATTTACAATACAAGTATTTCTTCCTTTGAATTTTATAATAATACTGCTTGGGTAAAATTTGGTAGTACTGGATTTGAGCAAGTAATTGAAGGTGGAAATACAGGCTGGCGTTTATCAGGAGTTGATCTAACAAAATATGGGAATATTGGAAATAATGCTGTAGATATGAGTTCTTCCCTATATGTTTCAACAGTATACGGAGCAACGGGGAATAGTAGTGTTGCCCTTGGTACAGCTACTATTGCCTCAGGTAGTTACAGTACAGTTATGGGAAATAACACAACTGCCTCTGGTAATTATTCCACTGCAATTGGAGCATACACAACGGCTTCTGGTGATTATAGTACAGTGATGGGGCATGGAGGATCAGCCATAGGTTATTCAAGTACAGTATTAGGTTTCAACTCTATAGCTTCAGGTTTTGCTCTACTTTTGTGCCTCTTGGCACAAGCTTTCGCAGAATGGCAAAAGGTGAGAGAAGAAATATACTTAATACTGAACCCCGAAGGGCTCTGCGAAGCAAATCACCCTAAATATACACATCAAACTCAAAAGAGCTATTAGTTGAATATAGCTAATAGCTCTTTTGAGTTTGATGCTTCACCTGAAATAACTTCTATTAAATTCGGTCAATTTTCTTTTCAATCAAGCTCTAAAAATAGCTTATTAGCTCTAAATCTATTACTTCATATCAAGTTTGATCACAATTCCATTTATGACCATTTTTCCATATACGGGAAAGTTTTATACATTTAAATGCTTGTTTATCAATTTATTATAAGGATGGATCATTAATTGATATACGTTAAAAAAGATGTTTTTTTATCAAAAAACACTCTAAATAAGTGTCAATACAATACAATCTAGTTCAACGATCCATGATCTTCAGTTTAATTAAGCCTCTTTCTAGCATAAGAAATAGTCAATATGAAGAAAAATACACAAATAGCATTCTTCTTACTTTTTCCTACTTTTCTAGTAGGACAGGGAGGTATTGTAAATAATGGAGCGGAGATAATTGTTACAACAAATACAAAAGTAAAAGTAAACAATGCAAGTATTGAAAATAAAGGTGTAGGAGTGATTTCAAATACAGGTAAAATCTATGTAGATCAGGATTGGATACAAACAGGAAGCGCAATATATATTGGGGATGGAGAGCTATGTTTTGAAGGTACCAGCAACCAAAATATATCAAGTACATCAACATTGACAGTATCAAAGCTACAAGTGAATAGTGGACAACGCTTAGTCTTGGGTAATGATGTAATTGTCAGTACCTCAGTGGATTTAATGAATAATGGTAGTCTTGAATTGGGTAATAATAATCTTACTATGAGTAGTGGGGCTATAGTCTCCAATTATGATGCTTCCAGTTTTATTATAACCAATGGAACGGGCTTCTTGAAACAGGAAGTAGGGACAACATCCGTGGTATTTCCAGTGGGTAATAGTAGTTACAATCCTGCCACACTGACAAATGCTGGTGACATAGATAATCTGTCTATTCGGGTTTTGGATCAGGTTTTTTCTTCTGGGGCAAGTGGTACGGCTATTCTATCAGATGTTGTGAATAGAACATGGATGATAGAAGAAGATCTTATTGGTGGCTCTGATGTGACGGTCTTGTTACAATGGAATACCGCAGATGAATTATCTGGATTTGATAGAGCACTATCAGGGATTGCACACTATACCAATGGTGGTTTATGGGATAACCCTTCTACTTATACAGCAGCTACAGCCCTAGGAACTGCTTGGACACAAAGCAGAACTGGGTTAACAAGTTTTTCGCCCTTTGTCGTCAGAGGACAAAATATGGTTCTACCGATAAAGCTACTTGATTTTGATGTAGAGCGAATTAGTAAAGTAGATGTAGCTTTAGAGTGGTCAACAGCTTCTGAAACAAATAATGAGGGTTTTGAGGTAGAGCGTATGCTCGACAATGAAACGACTTTCAGCAAAGTAGCTTGGTTGGAAGGACAGGGAACAACCCTTAATACCTCTCATTATTATTTCAAAGATCCTAATGCCTACTCGGGAATATCATATTATCGTCTAAAACAGCTGGATACGGATGGTGGAGTAAGCTACTCCTTAGTGAAGACTGTCAAGGGAATACGAGAAGCTTCAGAAGTCGTAACAGTCTTTCCAAATCCAGCTAGTGATTGTGTTTACATTCGTTTATTTTCATCTGCAACAGAAGTAACAATTCGTATTTTTGATACTAAAGGAGCCTTAGTGCTCTCAGAAAGGCATAATATACCCAATAGCGAGATGATAGAAATTAACAACCTCTCGCACTTAGCAGATGCACTTTACACGATTACAATTACAACAGAAAATGGAGATATCTACTCTAATAAATTTATTAAGGAATAGAATTTTGGTTAGCATTTAGCACACATCATTCTACATGATTTTAATAGAAAACCAAAATGTAGTTTTGCTAAAAACTTAGTACAATCTACACAACTGGATCAAATGTGATAATATGGGTTGTTAGGAATAAAGAACTGAGCTTACAGCGATCTCAACGAAGTTAACTGCTTTGTCTATTTTGATGTTGTAAGGTGTTGGAAAATAATGATTTATATTGCAGTGTACTTAACCTCTTCAATAAAAAGATATGAAAATATTTATAGTTATACTCGCAGTTGTGTTGCTTTGCCAAGTTGTTGCTTATACGCAGGGAGTTGGCATCAATAACGATGGTACAGATCCTGATGCATCAGCAATACTTGACATCAAGTCAACGACACAGGGATTATTAATACCACGTATGACCTCTACACAAAGAGATGCGATTGGTACTCCAGCGACTAGTCTGATGATTTATAATACAAGT
>JAKVCT010000324.1 GCA_022448995.1 Saprospiraceae bacterium | reverse complement strand
CATATAATGCACCTAATATCGAGAAGCCCACAAATATAATTAGGAATAAATCTAAATCCTCCCGACGATTTAATAACATGTTACATAGCATTATAGTAACTAAAATATAGAGTGCATAGCCTCGTACGGTAAACACCCAAGCTAAACGACTGCTTGCGTGAGGATTAAATAATTGCAATAAGATAAAAAAGAACCATAACAAGGTTAGTAACATCAAGGCATTGCGCATATTTCCATACGGAGCATTCGCACCACCACCAAACAGCATTGCAACTAAGGATAGAGCTAGTAAACCGTCTATTCCCAAACCAAACTGAATTCCCAATCCTGTGTACGCAGAAACATAACGAGCAATTAGACTCCAAGTGAAGCTATACACTAATACGCTCCAAGCGCCAATACGTGGATTTTGAAAAACTTTCAATAAATACCACAGACCTCCACTCAGACCAACAATAGCACCTACCGTAATAATCCAGTTTTTACTAATTCCCTTTGCTACAAGCCATAAAAATAGAAATAGACTACAGAGGTAGAGCGGATAAGCCAAAACTCCAGCACCTGTTCGTTTGTGTATAGGATTTGAGCTGTTAATCATGACAGTAAAGGTTATTTGAATTCTAAGTGCAATAATCGGCGAATGTATTTTCTGATTTTACTACGCTTTTTAGGAATCTCACCAATGATTTCTTCTAAAAAGTTAACTTTTACACCGTTGAGGAACATCATAGGTGGAGTAGGAGAGATCTCCTTTAGGTTATCTAGTGCTTCAGTATCTGCAATAGTCCAAGACCTACTTGATCGGGTTACTAATATGGTTGCATCCGATGTCTTCAGAAGCGGATAAGGTGTTTGGTGACTATGAAAGTGTGGGTATTCAACCAAAACATAGTCAAAGTCGTCTACCTTTCCATCTCCTGTGAGATCTAGATAACTCTGTGCAGTCATCAAGCCTATTGATGGGTCATAAAGATGGGATTCATATTTAATTTCATCAGCTTCTTCTCCATCTTTATCTTTCTTGTCTCCATCTTTTCCTTTCTTATCTTTTTTCTCTTTCTTTACTTTTTCTTTTTTCTTTTTTCCTTTCTTATCATTTTCTTCTTTGTCTTCACTTTCTTCGACTTCACCTGGTTGACATACTTTGACCTTGAACCCAATAATACTGAGCTGATTAGCCAACCGTTCTGTCAAAAAGGATTTGCCTTCTATGCTAAGCATACTACTAATAGCAATGTACTTAGTTGAATTAGATTCCGTAATTTGTTGTTTAAGACTTCGCAATAGGCGCAAGGTCAAGGTTTGCTCTAGTTGGTCATAGTATATCTTTTTCTTTTTTCGTTTTTTAGGAAAAAGAGGATAAGCTGAAGCTAATTTCAAACCTGTTAGTTTTACCAAACGTACTGGCTGACGAATACTTCTATCCACAAATTCCAATAAGACTAAGATGCTGACAATTAGAGCTCCCCCTATCAATACAGCTATAATGATCAGTAGTTTACGTTTAGAGGGATCTGGAGAGGTTGGA
This sequence comes from Saprospiraceae bacterium, assembly GCA_022448995.1. Classification (GTDB taxonomy): domain Bacteria; phylum Bacteroidota; class Bacteroidia; order Chitinophagales; family Saprospiraceae; genus JAKVCT01. The sequence continues at coordinate 3,791 of JAKVCT010000324.1, read as the reverse complement.
AACTTAGGAGGATCCACTACTTTTAAACGAGTAGACAAAGCAATATTTTGTTGACGTAGTTTAGCCAAGTTTAGAGCTTCTAGAATCCGTAGATATTCACTTTCAGCCACACCAACTTCTCGTTCTATCTTAGTTAAATTAGAGCCAACAGGAGCCATCGTTGAGTATAATTTCTTGAAATTTTCACTGCGTTCATCATAGATTTCTAGGCGTGCTTTGGACTCACCAACTTCAATGATATTCTCAAACCATTTTTTTAAGATTTCTTTGGTTTTTACGCCAGAGGTGGTATAGTTCACTGCAAATATATCCGACAAATCTTTTTCCATCTCTGCTCGGAGTGCCTCTATTTCTTTCTCTAGTATAGAAATAGAATCACTCTTGGAATAGCTAAACGTACGATACATCGCCAATTGACTAGCCATACCTTCAAGTTTATGACGTTTCTTTAAGACTTCTGTATTCTTGGAGAGAACTTTGAAATGTATATCGAGCTGATCTTGAGCATAAGTTGCTGTTTTCTGAGCAGAATTCATACGCATTCTTTCCTCATAGATCATTCCTTCCATTTCTTGTCGGCGTTGAGCAATTGCTCTAGCTTGTTCTGTATAATCTAAAATATTGTTGCTAGAACGGTAGGATAAGAGATTGTCTTCTAAACCATCTAGTTTTTGTTGAGCCTTACGTAGCTGTTCTTCAAAATAAGCAACAATATCGCCCGTTTCGCTGACCTTAATATATCGATATTTACGAATAAAAGCTTTGGAGAAAAAATCTAAGGTGTTTACACAAATTCCGGGATCTGTTGATTTGAAGCTAATTTTGATAATATCGCTGCTTTTTTCTCTACGGAAGGCCAAACCACCCAAAACTGCAAAGCAATAGTGATTGTTGCGGGCATGAAGCACCTTGTATATCTTGTTAGAATGGTCCTGCTTATAAAAGGTCTGAAGTTTCTTAAAGGTTTGATCAAAGTTTCCTTTGACAATCACTTGTTTCTGAATGTCTTCTGGAATGAGGTTGTCCAGCTCTTTTAGGGAGTTTTCAGATATAACTCTATAATCAGCAGTATCTTGTAGCAAATGCTGTGTGAGCAACATTAGGGCAACTTCTTCTTTGGTCTCCTTCGATTTCATGATGGTTAGTATATTTTCAAAAACACTTTGCACCATAAAACGATCACCAATTCCTTGGCGCATATTCACATCATATCCAGAAGCAATTCCTGTATAAATGTGAGTATGACTAGAATAAACCTCAGGTTCATCCATTGTTTGAATATAAACTAATACTGCCAAAAATAGCGGAACTAAAATTACTAACCAATAATTCTGGAGTAGTAATTTAATAAATCTATATAAACTCATAAGAATAGAATTTAACTTGGGTTGGGTAGATACTTTTACTGGGGAAATGTTCTTAGATCGAATACTTTATTTTGAATGATATATTTTATAATTAACATTGGTTCTCTTGATTTTTCAGTCGAATATTTTGTTACTTTTATGAACTCTGCTGTACAAAAATTAAAGGTTAGCTAAGGGAGTGCCAATGGCAATTTCTAAATCATAAAATGCCTTTTTCAAGTTCCGTTTATAGCCTTCTATCTCCATAGCCAATTTGGTATGTTTTAGTTGAATATCGTTGTATAACGCAATATCAATATCTCCTTCTAGAAACTTCTTTTCGGCTAGTAATACTGTTGCATGATTAGATTCATAACCAGCATTGGCAACCAAAAAAGCTTCTCTATAAAATTCTAATGCTAGGTAGGCATTAATGACGGCTTGACGAATTAGATGTTTAACCTCATCCTTTGTGATTTTTTCATATTCTAGGTGAGCCTTTCGTATGTTGATTTCGTTCTTTCGTTCCATCCAATAGGAGGGGGAAAAACTCATACTTATTCCTATGCTAAATCGAACTGTAGAGTTATTTGACAAAACTACATCGTTAAAGTTAGACTGCCGAGCAGCAATACTTCCATTGCCATAAGATAAACCTCCTTGTACCGCAAAAATATTTAACCAATCGTTCTTGATTCTAGCTAATTCGTTCTGTTTTACACGAATGAGTTGGTTCTTGCCATTTAGTGAGATTGAATTAGCAATGGCTGTATCTACTAGGTCTTCCATGGGGGGTAAATTATAGATGATCCCTAATAGCTTTTTTGTTTTAGAATCTAGACTAGTGCTGTCTGAATTAGTTTGTGCTTGACCAAATTGGATTGTAATAATCATTAGAATAATTGAGACGAGATATTGGGTAAAGTTTTTCATACACTTTCTTTTTGAATAAATACTAGAAAAGTTTTGAATATTAATCGAAGATCCATCCAGAAAGAAAAGTTCTGTGCATAAATGTTATCAAGCTGCTTTCTTTCCTGTTCAGACATTTTACCTTTGCCTCTTTTCTTGACTTGCCAAAGACCAGTCAAGCCCGCAGGAGCATCAAAACGTTGACTGTAACTATCTGCAGTGAGTTGTTCTGCTTCATACAAGGGTAAAGGACGATTACCTACAATTGACATATCACCTTTGAGAATATTAATGAGTTGAGGAAGTTCATCTATGCTGGTATTACGCAAAAATCTTCCAAGCCTAGTAATTCTAGGATCATTCTTGAGCTTCTTGAATGTAGAATTTTCATTCGCCTTTCTAGCTTTATAAACTGATTCACAGACCATTTCTCCATCCATGTATAGCTGTGCACAATCTTGAGTATTGCATTTAGGACATAGGTTTAGTGTTTCTTTTTGGGCACCATCTTGATATTGATTAAGACCATCCAGCTTTTTCAATTCTGCATCTGCTCCAGTACGCATGGTTCTGAATTTATAAAAATTGAATACTTTATATCCTGAGCCCACTCGCTTGGATACATAGAAAATACTACCTCTCGAATCTAATTTGATTAGAATAGTAACGATCAGCAATATGGGGCTTAGTACTAGTAATGCTGTTCCTGCTACTAAAATATCAAAACTTCTTTTCCAAAGAGGAAGCTTGTATTTAGCTGGTTTTTTGTTATTAGACTCTAAATTTAACTTACGATAACTCAATAAAAATAAAAGACGAGAATGTTGTTGCTCAAAGTTCTTTTTTTCAAAGATTTCTGCTAGATTGTATTGTTTTGCAAGTCTGATTTCTTGAGGGTTTGTTTGCTGAGTAACTAAGCAAATATTTCCCATTTTATTAGAAAAACGAGCTCTTAATAGTTCAAAAAACAAGTAACCTTGTGTAGATTTTTGTCGTTTCTCTACCAAGATTAAGTCTACGTTAGTATCTGTCATAGATAGCCACTCATAGAGCTTGCGTAAATCCTGCAATGCATATATGTCAATATTGTGTAGCTTATTCTTTTGTGTAGCGAACTTGAACAGTCGCTTGATAAAGCTTTCATCAAAACCGATGTACACAATAACCTTATTTTGTTTTTGAGTATCCGTTTTCATAATTATATAGTTTAATGATTACATTAGCTATTGGCGATGAGTCTGTTCGCCTTTAATAATAATTCATCAGGATTGAATGGCTTGGCAATAAAATCATTTGCTCCCAGCTCTAGGCATCGGATTCTATCTTTACTATCACTTAATCCAGATAAAATAATGATAGGAATTTCTCTGAAAAACGCACTTCCTTTGAGATTACTTAGCAATTCGAATCCATCCATTTCAGGCATGGCTAGATCAGACAGAATCAAAATAGGATTAGGATTATTATCCATCCATTGTAAGGCAAGAATTGGATTGTCTACACAAACCACATCAAAGTTTTCAGAGAGTAATT
>JAKVCT010000323.1 GCA_022448995.1 Saprospiraceae bacterium | reverse complement strand
ACGATCCCATTTATAATTTTCTTTGGGACGATTTAATATGCGCTCATAATAATACTTAATCGCATTTATGTATTGATTCTGAGTCGCTCTTGCTATTTTTTTAGTTTGAATCAAATGTAAGATGAACCCTTTAATTTCCTTAGAAGACAAATTCTCTATATTTCTTTTCTCATAATAAATCAGAAAGTCTTTGAAACAAGACTTGTAGGTTTTTATCGTATTATAACTATATCTTTGAAGTATTAGTTGTTCCTCCAAAACTAACAAATGTGAATGATGTATTAAAGCCATTATCTAATTTTTAATCTAAAGATAGATCCCATTGCATCCCTAAGCAAGTCATATTCAACTTAAACGATTTTTATTTGATAGAGACTAGATATTATCCAATATCAATCGATTACAATCGATTAAAAGCTACTACATCTGATCTTAAAAATTGGACAATCCAAGCAAACTAAATTTTTCAAATCACAAAAAGAAATGTACTTCATAATTTAATAGTACTCATATTAATAAATACACTAATTTTAGATATACTCTTATTACTGACATTAGACAATACCGTTAGATTCTATTAAGCAAAAGTTTTGTATCTTAGCAAAATACAGCTACTACAAATATCAGAAGGTATCAAGTACATGAAGGATTATTATTACATACTAGGAATTGAACGACATGCTGATGCACAAACTATCCAAAAAGCATACAAAAAATTGTCGCTCAAGTTTCATCCAGAACTAAATGAGAATGATCGTTTTTTTATCAATCATTACCAGTCCATACAAGAAGCTTACGAAGTCTTGGGAAATGAGCGTAGTCGCCAAGCCTATGACCGAAAGTTAGACCCTTCGCTGACTGCTGTTGCGAGCAAGGATCCAATTCTCAGTACAGCGAAACCTATCATTCAACTTTTTGATATTTCCTCTACTAATATTCGTGCAAATGAATTTGTAACGGTAACATGGAATGTGGTTCATGCCAATCATATTACTATAGATTTGTTTGGTAAAGTTTCTAATTCTGGAACTAAAACAACTCGGCTAAAAGATTTAGCCTACCAACCTATGGTTAATGTTAAGATTGAAGCCTATAATTCTCATTCTCAAAAAACAGCACAAAAACAAATTGCGGTATACAATAGAGATAAAGTAGCCAACCCTTCTACCTTTCAGGTTGCTCCAGTTAAGAAAGTTGATCCTGTAGATACACCAAGAAAAAAGAAAAAGGCATCTAAAGCAAAAAAGAAAGTCAAGACACCAAAAGAGCTTAGTCCAGAACAGGAAGCTAGACAGTTAGAATATCAACAGCGTTCTAAAGAATCACCTTATAGCGATCCCATCGCTCTATTGGTGGGGGCCGTGGTATTGAGTGTTGTAGCAGTGATGATTTATGTATTAATACAAATGAATGAAGCTATATAAACTATTCATCATGCCGTATTTATATGGAACAGATCTTCATCACAACTCCTAAAAAATGTGTTGATTTACACTCAGTGAATCATATATTTTTTTCAACAAAATGAATTAGGTTATTTATAATAATATTTGCCGACTAATATAATAGATAAAAAATATGTTAAAATTCTTCAATTTTAAGAAGCCTGAGAGAAGGAACTTTGGTTATCAACCACGCTTCTATGATGAAAAAAAAGAGGCCTTGAATCATCGAATCAATGCATCTAAAGAAGATCCAAAAGGGATAGGTGCCAAAAGCCGTATCAGTCTTCAGTTCAAGGAGCATAGAGAACGAGAACGTCATGGAAGAAAAGTCAAAAGCTTTTTCAAAGCTGCCTCTTCTATACGTTTGCTAATTATTTTGATCGTTTTAACGGTAGGAGCTTATTATATCTTGACTATGTATCTACCTCAATTGTTAAATTATTGGTTCCCAGAATAATAATTTACAAGATTCAGGGTTGCTGCCCCCTTCGCTAACAAAAAATTCTTCTTTATGACGGTGCATTAAAATACGCCGCTGCAATTTGATATTTTTTATACCAATACAAAATCAAAAATAGAGCTACAGTAGAGCTCCGCGAAGCTAACCCCAAAGGGCTCAACGAAGCTAAAAGATTTGCTAAAAAATGACAGACAACTTAGATTACAGACTATTTAGTTAGGAAAATTCGACCAACTATTGTCTTTTCCTACTAATATTTAGTAAATTCGTGATTATATCTTAGCATTACTTCGACCTTTGGAATTCCAAAATCATAATTACAGCATGTCTGACATCATACAACTTTTACCTGATCATATTGCTAACCAAATTGCTGCTGGTGAGGTGGTTCAACGCCCTGCCTCTGTGGTCAAGGAATTGTTAGAAAATTCCATAGATGCAGGTGCCAAAACGGTGCGCCTAATCATAAAGGATGCTGGTAAGACCTTAATTCAAGTTGTGGATGACGGAATTGGGATGTCAGAGACCGACGCTCGTATGTGTTTTGAGCGACATGCTACTTCTAAAATTCGTAAAGCTGAAGACCTATTTTTGATTCGGACAATGGGGTTTCGTGGTGAAGCAATGGCTTCCATTGCTGCAGTGGCACATGTAGAAATGCGTACCAAGAAGCATCATGAGGAACTAGGCACACGTATTGTTATTGAAGGTTCTCGGGTAAGTACACAAGAGCCTTGTCAAACTGCGGCAGGTACGTCAATTGCAGTAAAAAACTTATTTTTTAATATTCCTGCGCGGCGTAATTTTCTAAAATCTAATGCTGTAGAAATGCGCCATATTATAGACGAGTTCCAGCGAGTTGCCCTAACCCATCCGTCTATATTTTTCACTCTTCATCATAATAATGAAAAACTTTTTCATTTACCCAAAACAAATCTTAGACAACGAATAGTTGGTATCTTGGGTAGTAAGACAAATGAGAAATTGATCCCAATTTCTGAAGAAACTGATATTATCAAAATTACTGGTTTTATTGGTAAACCTGAGTTTGCAAAAAAAACAAGGGGAGAACAGTTTTTCTTTGTAAACGATCGTTTTATTCGCAGCAACTACCTCCACCACGCAGTAATGAATGCCTACGAGGAGCTCTTAGCGGCTAAACAGTATCCTCTATATGCCATCTTTTTTGATTTGGATCCTGCCAAGATTGATGTGAATGTGCATCCAACCAAACAAGAAATCAAGTTTGAAGATGAGCGTTTGGTTTATAACTATCTACGTGTTACAGTGAAGCATGCTTTGGCACAAAATAGCATTACACCTACCTTAGATTTTGATGTAGAAACCAGTATTTCTCAACATTTTGATTCTAAAAAAGATCAAAAAACAGAAGAATCAAGTTCTTTGGATTCAGATTTTGGTAGAATTGAATCAAGAATAGGTCAAGATAACCGACCAAAAGAACAGAAACAATCTAATAGCAGTAGCTATTCTGGTGGTGGTTATTCTGGTGGTGGTTATAAATCTAAAAAATCTGAACTAGAAGTTTCTAATCTAAATAATTGGGAAAAGCTTTATGAGGGTTTACAAAAAAGTCCCCCCTCTTCTGAATTGGAGTTTGTAGAAAATGAGGAAGAAGAACTCAATGAAACGTTTACAAGTAAGTTATCCAAAAGAGACAGTATAAGTAGCGATCCTCAGATTATCAAAAACGAGGAAGAAGCTCGTAAGCCTTATCAGTTGCACAATCAATATATTATTAGTCCCATCAAATCGGGTTTTATGTTGATTGACCAACATATTGCACATATTAGAATTCGATATGAACAGTATTTACAGTTTTTTGGCGAATTGCAGGCAAGTACTCAAAAACTACTGTTTCCACAAACCTTGGAGTTAAGTACCAATGATAGTCAGTTGGTTAAGGAGATTCTACCTGAACTCAACGTTCTTGGTTTGGATATCAAAGAGTTTGGTAACCAAACATTTGTAATACATGGTTTGCCTCCACAGCTAGGCAGTGCTGACCCACAGACCCTATTGGAACAAATTGTAGAACAGTACAAGAATAATTTAGAAATCAAACTGACTCTACAAGATAATTTAGCACGTACATTTGCCTTTCATTCCGCTGTAAAACGAGGTAAATCCTTGACACAAATCGAAATGAAGCAATTGATTGACGAACTCTTTGCCTGTGAGGTACCTTACCGGGCACCTAATGGTCAACGAACATTCATTACACTTAAGTTTGATGAACTTGCTAAAAAGTTTGCCCAATAACTAGGCAGGCGGATGTAATTAATTTTATAATAATCTCGAAGGGCTTTGCGAAGCAAACCCCGAAGGACTCTGCGAAGCAAACCCCGAAGGGCTCTGCGAAGCAAACCCCGAAGGGCTCTGCGAAGCAAATTCACAAGATTTTTCCTCATACAAATTAATTATATTTAATAATCAATAATTTTCTAAAACTATACACCAACTGTTAGCACTCTTCTGGTTATAAGACTATTAGCTGTCAGAAAAGTAGTGATTCCCAAGCATAGATTAGTATGCTCTTATTTCCCCTTTTCTCCTAACCCTAGACCCTAGACCTTCTTATGAAAAAATTATATATACTAGTTAGTTTAAGTTGTTTCTTGAACTGTTCCTATCTATCCCAAGCACAGACTACCCGCCAACTAAGTTCATTACTCAACTTACTGGAAGAAAATTCAGGTATGTATGTCGATAGCCCCAATTCAATTTGGTTACATAATGATAGTGGAGATTCTTCCTATTTGTACAAAGTAGATACTAGTGGGAATCTTCTAAACACCTTATTCATCGAAAATGCTCAACATGTAGATTGGGAAGATTTAGCCAAAGATAATACAGGTAGTTTGTATGTTGGAGATTTTGGAAATAATAATAATGACCGTCAAGATTTGCGAATTTATAAAATTCCTGCACCAAATGTGATAAGCACGGATACGGTGCAAGCAGAGATTATAGATTTTAGCTACGAAGATCAACTGACCTTTCCTGCCACGGACCCACTAAAGCACTATGATGTAGAAGCCTTTGTCTGGATGAATGATTCTCTGTATTTGTTTACTAAAAATCGAACAAATCCTTATGATGGTTTTACACGTTTGTACAAATTACCTGCCATAGCTGGAACACATACAGCCACTTTGGT